>NZ_JBHYJC010000004.1:0-23207 GCF_042749045.1 Streptomyces sp. NPDC059008
GTGCTCAGCCACATGTTGGCCTGGTAGGCGGAGGAGGCGCCGCCGGAGAAGTACATGCCGACCGTCGGCTGGTACTCGGCCAGCCAGTTGTCCAGCCACTCCAGCGCCTGCCGCTCACCGGCCACCCGCTTCTTGGGCAGCAGCCAGGTGCCCAGGTAGAGCGTGCCGCCGGCGGACAGCGCCAGGGAGACGGCCAGGCCGATGCCGCCCCAGTAGGCGTCCGTGGTGATGGCGGTGAGCATCATGCCGGCCGTGGTGGGCACCGAGAAGCGCAGCAGCCGCCGGCCGGTCTGGCGGGAGAGGATGCGCGGCGGGGCGTCGCACAGCCGCAGCGCGCTCGCGTCGATGTTGCGGGTCACGAACGGCAGGCTGCGGGTCCTGCGGACCAGCACCGCGACCGCCTGGCACACGAAGTGGGTGCCGTAGAAGAGCAGCAGCGTGATGGTGAGCGGCGCCTGCTCCTCCAGGGGGTTGATGCCGTCGATGTGCAGCAGGCCGACCAGTATCAGCATGTCGCGCAGCAACTGGCGCACCGTGACGTCGAACCGGATCCGGCCCAGCACGGCCAGCAGGCCGGGCTGCTTGTGCTGGAGGACCAGGTCCAGACCCAGGTTGACCACGGACGCGGCGATGAACAACGGGACGATGGGCAGCAGCGCACCGACCAGCTGGGCGATGAACGCGATCATCATCGCGAAGAGGGCCGCGAGCTGTACGGCTCGGCGGGGAACGATTCCGGCGGAAGGCACGGGGGAGGGCTCCTGGCAGCAAGAAGGTCAGGGGAGAGGCCGAGGGGGGCGGCCGGGTCCCGCGCTGCGACGCCGCCGGAGCGGCGAAACGGGACCGATGGACACCCGACCGTATGACCTCGTTGGCCTTGGTGACAATCTGCTGTGGCTCTCATCACCGCGAAAGCGGACCAATCGAACGCAACCTCTTGGCCTCGGCGTCCGTCTAACGAAAAACCCTGTGGGGTGGCGCACACGGCGACGGCGCGGTCCCGGTGCCCCCGCCCTGGCGGCGGCGGAGTCCGGCCGGTCGTCTCGCGGGGCGTCCGCCAGGCGATATCGGCACGCGCCCGGGGGCCGTACTGCCGTAGATTGCGCCCGTAGGGACGTCGCGCGGGCAACCAGCAGGAATACCCGTACGGCGGCGGATCGGCAAGCACAGGGGTACGCAGGGTGGCAGGCGCGAGCATGGACGAAGGGGCGGCCCGGAAGGCCACGGTCGAGGGGGGTGGCGGCCGGCGCGAAGGCGTGGCGGACGCCCGCCGGATCGTGGTGAAGGTCGGCTCGTCGTCGCTGACCACGGCCGCCGGAGGACTGGACGCGGACCGCGTGGACGCGCTGGTGGACGTCCTGGCCAAGCACCAGGACAAGGAGATCGTGCTGGTCTCCTCCGGCGCGATCGCGGCCGGCCTGGCCCCCCTGGGCCTCGACCGACGGCCCCGCGACCTGGCCCGCCAGCAGGCCGCCGCCAGCGTCGGCCAGGGCCTGCTGGTCGCCCGCTACACGGCGTCCTTCGCCCGCTACGGCCGCCGCGTCGGGCAGGTCCTGCTGACCTCCGACGACACCAGCCGCCGGGCCCACTACCGCAACGCCTACCGGACCCTGGACCAGCTGCTGGCCATGGGTGCCGTGCCGATCGTCAACGAGAACGACACGGTCGCCACCGACGAGATCCGCTTCGGCGACAACGACCGGCTGGCGGCGCTGGTCGCCCACCTCGTCCGCGCCGACCTGCTGATCCTGCTCTCGGACGTGGACGGCCTTTACGACGGCGACCCGGCCACCCCCGGTACGTCGCGGATAGCGGAGGTGCGCGGGCCCAAGGACCTGGAGGGCATCTCCATCGGCAGCGCGGGCAAGGCGGGCGTCGGCACCGGCGGCATGGTCACCAAGGTCGAGGCGGCCAGGATCGCGGCCGCGGCCGGCATCCCGGTGGTCCTGACCTCCGCCGTGCACGCCGCGGACGCGCTGGCCGGCGGCCAGACCGGCACCCACTTCCTGCGCACCGGCCGGCGCTCCGCCAACCGGCTGCTGTGGCTCGCGCACGCCTCCACACCGCGCGGTGCCCTCGTCCTCGACGACGGGGCGGTGCGGGCCGTCGTCGAGCGGCACTCCTCGCTGCTGCCGGCCGGTATCGCGTCCGTGGAGGGCGAGTTCTCCGCCGGCGACCCGGTCGAGCTGCGGGACGGCGACGGCCGCGCGGTGGCCCGCGGGCTCGTCAATTTCGACGCCAGGGAAATCCCCCGTTTGATGGGACGTTCGACCCGCGATCTCGCCCGTGAGCTGGGCCCCGCCTACGAGCGGGAGGTCATCCACCGCGACGACCTGGTGCTGCTGCACCACTGACGACGCCCGGCCCGTCCGACCGCCGCCGCTAAGGCACGGACACCGCCCCCAAGCGGAGCGCGTACCGGCCTTTCCGCGGAGACCTTGGCGAAAACGCCCCCGCGACGGCCCGCGGACTGGTCAACTTTGTTGTGGGGGCGCCGCAGGGGAGCGGCGCCCGCAGAGCGCAAGCGCACACGCCGAAGTACGACCGCACCAATCGGCTCCGCACCCCCGAGGGCGGAGCGATTCGCATCACAGGAGGCCGCCGGTGAGACGAGGGCGCCCGGGGGCACTGCCCCGAGGGACGGCGGAGCGGACGCTGACCAGCGTCGAAACCGGCGAGGTCGGCGACCGGTCGGACGACGACGAACGGGCGGAGCGGAACAGGACGGCGCGGCCCGCCCCCGAGGGCGAGCGCCGCGAGGCCACCCGGCTGTGGCACATCACCCTCAGCGTCTCGGGCGCCGAGGCTCCGCTCAAGGAGGTCCGGCGGGGGCTGGAACAGCTCGCCCACGACCACCCCTTCCTGCTGACCAGCCGCTATGCCAACGATCACGCCGAGATCCGCTACTGGGAGGAGGCCCGTGATCTGCACGACGCCGCGGCGGTCGCGCTGCGCCTGTGGGGCGAGCACCGCTCGACCGCCAAGCTGCCGCCGTGGGAGATCGTCGGCCTGGAGGTCATCGACCGCGAGACCTACCACCAGCGCATCGCCGAGGGGTACGGCCTGCCGCCGGCCTCACCGGTCGGCGTCCACCCCTACTGACCAGACCACCGGGCGAGGCGTCCCGCGCTGTGAGATACCCCCGGGCGGCGGCCGGCCCGCCCGCTAGGCTTTCGGCCATGACCAGCAGCGCATCGCAGAGCACCCCCGTCCTCGAGACCGCCCGCCGCGCGCGGGAGGCGGCCGCCGTCCTGGCCCCGCTGCCGCGTACGGCCCGCGATGCCGCCCTGCTCGCCGTCGCCGACGCCCTGGTGGAGCGGACCGACCAGATCGTCGCCGCCAACGCCCAGGACGTCGCCAAGGCCCGGGAGGCCGGCACCGCCGAGTCGATCGTGGACCGGCTCACCCTCACCCCGGAGCGGATCGCGGCCATCGCCGCGGACGTCCGCCAGGTCGTGGCGCTGCCTGACCCGGTGGGTGAGGTGGTGCGCGGCTCGACCCTGCCCAACGGTCTCGACCTGCGCCAGGTCCGGGTCCCGCTCGGGGTAATCGGGATCATCTACGAGGCCCGGCCCAATGTGACGGTGGACGCCGCCGCGCTGTGCCTGAAGTCCGGCAACGCCGTACTGCTGCGCGGCTCGTCCTCCGCCTACGCCTCCAACAGCGCCCTGGTGGAGGTCCTGCGCGACGCCGTGCGGAGCGCCGGGCTGCCCGCCGACGCGGTGCAGCTGGTGCCCGGGGAGAGCCGCGAGTCGGTACGGGAGCTGATGCGCGCCCGCGGTCTGGTCGACGTGCTGATCCCGCGCGGTGGCGCCTCGCTGATCCGTACGGTCGTCGAGGAGTCCACCGTCCCGGTGATCGAGACCGGCACCGGCAACTGCCATGTCTACGTCGACGAGGCCGCCGACATCGACATGGCGATCGACATCCTGATCAACTCCAAGGCCCAGCGGCCCAGCGTCTGCAACGCCGCGGAGACGGTGCTGGTGCACGCCGGGATCGCCGAGAAGTTCCTGCCGCGCGCCCTGGAGGCGCTGACCGAGGCCGGCGTGATCGTGCACGGCGACGCCGCCTGGCAGCAGGCCGGGCCCGGGCTGGTCGCCCCCGCCACGGACGAGGACTGGGCGACGGAGTACCTCTCGTACGACATCGCGGCCGCCGTGGTGCCCGACCTGGACGCGGCGGTGGCGCACATCCGGCGCTGGACCTCCGGGCACACCGAGGCCATCGTCACCACCTCGCAGGCCGCCGCCCGCCGGTTCACCCAGTTGGTGGATTCCACCACCGTCGCGGTGAACGCCTCCACCCGCTTCACCGACGGCGGCCAGTTCGGCTTCGGCGCGGAGATCGGGATCTCGACCCAGAAGCTGCACGCCCGCGGCCCCATGGGCCTGCCGGAGCTCACGTCCACGAAGTACATCGTCACCGGGGACGGGCACACCCGCTAGGGCTGGTGCGTCGGGGTGGGGCGGGGCGGAGCCGTCGCGGGTTGCGGTGTTCCGGTAAGGGGTTCGCTCTGCCGATCCCTGCCCAAAACGACGGCCCGGGGCTAACCTGGACGGGTGCCGGACGACGTGGGGGGCAAGCCGTTCCCGGACGGCGAGGAGCCCGACGAGCACCACCACGGGAGCCACGGAAACGCGGACGAGGAGTTCGCTTCCGTGGTCTTCGACGAGGAATTCGTCCGGTCCGCACAGATCCACGAACCCTCCGCGGTCGAGCGGATGCTGGCCGCCGCGGAGGCGCGCGCCGAGGCCGAGGCGGCCCGTTCGGGGGCCGGTTTCGGTCCCGACGGTGACGATCCGGGCGAGGCCGCGGCCCGCGGCCGCCGTGGGCGCCGCGGCCCGGGAGCCGACGACTACGACGCGTACGACGACGAGTACGAGGACGACGGCGGCTACGGCGACTACCACCCCTACGGCCCCTACGGGGGGTCGCTGCGCCCCTACCGCGGCAGCACCCGCTGGCACCGCCCGGTCGCCTGGGTGCTGGCCGTCGTGATGGGCATCGGGCTCGTCGCCCTGGCCTTCAGCGCCGTCTACCGGGGCGCCTCCGGACGGAACCAGAGCCCGGCTCCGGCGCCCACGACCAGTGGGGTGGACCTCCCGGCCACGAGCGGCGCGGACAGCGTCCGTACGGCGCGGCCCGGCCTGCCGTCGCTGCCGTCCGCCGGGCCGGCGCGCCCGTCGTTCTCGGCGGTGCCCAGGCCGCAGTGACGGCGGGACACCCTTCCCGCGATACCGTGCCCCGAAACGGAACCTTCCGCTGAAGTTGCCCGGCGCCCCGGCGTTTACCTTCGCCCCGGCAGACCTACCCTTGTTGTATGACCGGGCCTGGTGACCCTCCCGAAGGGACGCCCAACGGCGCCTCGGGAGGCGGTGAGGACGAATACCGATCCGTTGTCTTCGACGAATCGTTCGTGCGGGCTGCCCGACTGCAGGAGTTCTCGGCGGACGAGCGGCTGGGTGAGCATCATTCACCGGCCGTGAAGACCCGGCATGCCTGGATGCGGCTGGGCGGCTCGCGGCAGGCCATCCTGCTGGTGCTGCTGATCGTGCTCGCCTTCGGCACCGCCGTCTACATGGGCATCCGGCACCCCTACAAGACCCCGGAGCAGTCCCGGGTGCAGCCGCTGCGCTCCTCCGTCGTGCCGCTCGCGCCGAGCGGGGAGGTGCCGGGCGCGACACCCGCGGACCTCTTCGCGCACAGCCCCGCGGCCGACTACAAGATCGGCGCCGCGGGCGTGAACCTTCCCCCCGTCGCCCGCACCGAGCACTTCTCCGACGGCCAGATCATCTCGGCCCTGAGCATCGCCAAGGACTACATCGTCCAGTCGTCGCTGGACCCGGCCACCCTCACCGGCGGCTCCGTGCGTCCGGTGAGGCTGCTGCTCGACACCGGGCAACTCGACCAGTTCGACCGGAGCCTGGCGCACCCCGACGACAACGGTCGCTATGCCGCGACCGGTTGGCTGGTCCGCTTCGACCCCGATGTCACCCGGCTCGCCGACCGGGACGTACGGGTCAACGGCACCCTCTCCGCCGCGGAGTTGAGCCCCGACGCGCTCGTCGTGACCGCCGACTACACCTTTGTCTACGCCGTACGGCCCGCCCCCGGTGCGCCGCAGAAGCCGGCCGGAGCGGAGGTCGGCAAGGCCACCCCGGGCGCCGCCTCGCTGGTCACCGTACGGCGTGAGATGCACTTCCGGGTCGGGCGTGAGGATCTGGCCGACCACCGCCTGGAGCTGCTGCAGAGCAGTCTGCAGGCCGGGCCGCTGGCCTGCTCCTCGCAACCGGCCGACGCACTGCGCCCGCTGTTCGCGGGACAGCACGCCGGCCATGACCGGCCCGCGGGCACCGACCCCTACGCCAGGGACCGGGCCAACCCCTCGCTCTGCGGTGAGCTGGCGCCCGCCGCCCAGCCGAAGCCGAGCCGTCCGATCCGTTAGCCGAGCCGCCCGGCGGGCCGTCGGGCGGCCGGTCCGCCGGCGCGAGCGCCGGCTCGTCGGCCGTCCGGTCCCTCAGGAGTCGTCCGAGCCGCCCGCGCCACCGGATCCGTTCGCGCCGCCCGAGGTGCCCGGACGCTGGCCGCCGCGGAAGACCGTGTCCCGAAGCTTGCCGCCCAAATCGCCCGCACCGCCCGCGATATCGCGGACCAGGCCCATCAGTGGGTCCTTGCTGTTGCGCACCGAATCGGCGTAGTGCGCCGCGGAGTCCCGGAAGGAGTCGGAGACGGAGGTGTCCTTGTCCTCGTCCCGACGGGGGTAGTGGCCGTCCATGATCCGCTGGTAGTCGCGGCTGGCCGCCCACTTCTTGAGCTCGGCCGCCCGCACGGTCGTGAACGGGTGGCTGCGCGGCAGCAGGTTGAGGATCTTCAGCACGGAGTCGCGCAGATCGCCGCCGGACTCGTACTCGTCGGCCTGCTTGAGGAAGGCGTCCACATTCATCTCGTGCAGATGATTGCCGCCCGCCAGCTTCATCAGGCCGCGCATCGAGGCCTGCAGATCCTGTCCGACCAGCAGGCCGGCGCGGTCCGCTGACAGCTCCGACTTGCGGAACCACTCGCGCAGCGCCGTCACGATCGCCATGATCGCGACGTTGCCCAGCGGGATCCAGGCGACCTTCATCGCCAGATTCGTCAGGAACAGCAGGATCGTGCGGTAAACGGCGTGCCCGGACAGCGCGTGACCGACCTCGTGGCCGATGACCGCCCGCATCTCCTCCTCGTCGAGCAGCTCGACCAGACCGGTCGTCACCACGATGATCGGCTCGTCGAGGCCGATGCACATGGCGTTGGGCTGCGGGTCCTGATTGACGTACATCGGCGGGACCTTCTCCAGGTCCAGGATGTAGCAGGCGTCGCGCAGCATGTCGTTGAGGTGCGTGAACTGCTGGTCGCTGACCCGGACCGAGTCCGACAGGAACAGCAGCCGGAGGCTGCGCTCCGGCAACAGGCCGCTGAGCGTCTTGAAGACGGTGTCGAACCCGCTCAGCTTGCGCAGCGCGACCAGCGCCGAACGGTCCGCCGGGTGCTCGTACGACCGGGAGGAGATTCCGGGGAATCGCCGCCGGTCCCGGCTCGGTACGTTCTCGCTGCCGCCTGGGCTCTCCGTCATTGGGGCCTCCCCCTGTTCGACTGCGTGTGTCTCAGACTAGAGGACGCCGCTGACAACGGATTGGATGCTCGGGCGTACGCTGACGATCGCACCACTGACCGCACAGGCCCGGACAAACGACCCACGGGCCGGTACCCGAGGGAGCGCATCGTCATGCCGCATCCGAGCGTGCTGCTCGCCGCCGCCCAGGAGACCGCCCACGACGTCGGCCCCGGCTGGATCCTGCGCACCGTGATCATCGCCGGCGTCCTCGGCGCCGTCCTGCTCGCCTGGTTCCTGCTGCGCGGTTACGGCCAGGACTGACCCCGCCGGTCCGCCCGACCCCTTCGGAGGTGTCCGGGCGGAGTCGCCGTGAGCCCGCGGTGAGCCGCCGCTTACGATGTGGTGGAAGTCTCTGCCCGACCCCCAGCCCGGATTGGTCCTGCCGACGATGAGCCTGCACACCACCGCACAGTCCCTGGTCTCCCTCGCCGAAGGCGAGCACGCGGGTGGCGGTCACGCCAGCCTCAGCCCCTATCTGACCGGCGGCGGCGCCCTGTTTATCCTGCTCCTCCTGCTCTGGATCACCACCCGCTTCAACCGGGACCGCTGAGTCGACGGCACCCGGCCCCCGGCATCGCGCGCCGCCCAGTAGGGTCTGCACGCATGGGAGAGCACACAGGGCCCGTGAAGCGGCGACTCGGAGTGATGGGCGGCACGTTCGACCCGATCCATCACGGACACCTGGTCGCCGCCAGCGAGGTGGCCAGCCAGTTCCACCTCGACGAGGTCATCTTCGTGCCCACGGGGCAGCCGTGGCAGAAGAGCCACAAGAAGGTGTCCCCGGCCGAGGACCGCTATCTGATGACGGTCATCGCGACCGCCTCGAACCCGCAGTTCTCCGTCAGCCGTATCGACATCGACCGCGGCGGCAAGACGTACACGATAGACACGCTGCGTGATCTGCGTGCCGAGCACCGCGACGCGGATCTGTTCTTCATCACCGGCGCCGACGCGCTCAGCCAGATCCTCACCTGGCACGATGCCGCTGAGCTGGTCTCACTCGCCCACTTCATCGGGGTGACCAGGCCCGGCCACGTCCTCGCGGACCCAGGACTGCCCGAGGGAGCGGTGTCCTTGGTCGAGGTACCCGCGCTGGCCATCTCCTCGACCGACTGCCGGGCGCGCGTGGCCCAGGGGGATCCGGTCTGGTACCTGGTGCCGGACGGTGTGGTGCGCTACATCGACAAAAAACAGCTGTACCGCAACGACCGCTGACGGGGCTGACGGAAAGGGGCACCGGTGAGCGACCGACCAGATCCGTACGGGCCGCAGGACCCGTATGCCCATGACCCGTATGCCCCCGACCAGCAGGGGCAGCCGGGCTACACCTACGACGCCTACGGGCAGCCGGTCTACCGCGACGCCGCACAGCCGTCGTACGAGCAGCAGCACTACGACGCGTACGGGCAGCAGCAGCCCGCACCGCCGGTCTACGAGGGCTACGACCCCTACGGTGCGCAACAGGGGGACCAGGGCCGGCACTATCAGGAGCAGTCGGGCCACGCGGGCCAGCCGGAGTACGGCTACGACCCGTACGGCGGCCGGCAGGTGCAGGCCCAGCCCGGCTACCCGCAGCAGTACGACCCGTACGGCCGGCCGCAGCAGCAACAACAGTCGCCGGAGTGGATCCCGCAGCAGTCCCAGCCCTCGCCCTACGAGCAGCTCTCCCACGAGGAGCCGCCGCGGCCGCCGGCCCAGCGCCGTGCCCCGTCGCCGGACCGCGAGGAGCCGGTCGTGGCGGGCGGGTCCCAGGGCGCGTCCCCGGCCGGCCCGGAGTACCACACCGAGCAGTTCTCCTTCATCGAGGAGCCGGACGAGGACTCCGAAGACGTCATCGACTGGCTGAAGTTCACCGAGAGCCGCACCGAGCGGCGCGAGGAGGCCAAGCGGCGCGGACGCAGCCGGCTCGTCGCGCTGTCCGTCGTGCTGGCCCTGCTGCTCGCCGGCGGCGCCGGCTATCTGTGGTGGGCGGGCAAGCTGCCGGGCCTGTCCGGCCCGGACGCCGGCAAGGCGGCCGCGGCCGGCGGCCAGAAGCGCGACGTGCTCGTGGTGCATCTGCGGGACACCACGTCCGGCAGGAGCTCCACGGCCCTGCTCGTCGACAACGAGACCACCCACAAGGGCACCACCGTCCTGCTGCCCAACAGCCTCGTCGTCCCCAAGGACGACGGCAGCGCCACGACGCTCGGCAAGTCCGTCAAGGACGACGGCTCCGAGCCGACCCGGGAGTCCCTCAACAGCCTCCTGGGCGCCGACCTGAAGGCCACCTGGCGGCTGGACACCCCCTACCTGGAGAACCTCGTCGAGACGGTCGGCGGGATCACCCTCGACACCGACACCACCGTTCCCGGTGCCAAGAAGGGCGCCTCCCCGGTGGTCAAGCAGGGCAGCGCCCGGGACCTCAACGGCCAGGCGGCCGTCGCCTACGCCACCTACCAGGCGCCGGGCGAGACCCAGGTCAAGCAGCTCCAGCGGTTCGGGCAGGTCGTGCAGGCGACTTTGAAGAAGGTCTCCAGCGACGCCGACGGGGCCACCGCCACCGTCAAGGCGCTGCTGCAGGTGCTCGACCCGCCGCTGACCGAGGCCCAACTGGGCAGCTCGCTGGCGCAGCGGGCGGAGCTGGCGAAGACCGGCGCGTACCGCACGACCCTGCTGCCCGTACAGCCCAATGGCACGCTCAGCCCGGCCACCGCGGCGAGCGTGGTCAAGGACGTGCTCGGCGGCACGGTCAAGAAGACCGCCCCCGACGCGACCGCCCGGGTGGGGGTCCGCAACGCCACCGGCACCAAGGTCGCCACCGGCAAGGCGCAGGTCGCCCTGCTCAACGGCGGCTACAGCTTCGTCGACGACGGCACCGACGGTGTGGCCAGGGCCACCTCCCAGGTCGCCTACGCGGACGCCGCCCAGAAGGCGAAGGCCACGGAGGTCGCCAAGACGCTGGGGCTGCCGGCGAGCGCGGTCAAGCAGGGCAAGGTCGCCTCGAACGTCGACATCGCCGTGGTGCTGGGGCAGGACTACAAGGGCTGACGCGCGGGACGCCCGGCCCCCACAGCGCGGCCGGGCGTCCCCTGTCACCGCTCTGACCAGCCAGAACAGCGAATCCGGTCGACGGGTTCGAAAACTCTGGCGGGGGTGTCGGCGGTCCGTGAGACCCTTGAGGGGTACCTGACCGCTGATCCGGTTGCCATGGGGACTGCGGCCCGCGCCGTGGCTCAGCCGAGCGCCCCGCTTCCCTGCCCGGCCGGAGACGCCGCCCTCGACCCGGAAAGCCGCTTGTGACCGCCACGGACCGTTCCATCGAGCTCATCAACGCCGCCGCCCAGGCTGCCGCCGACAAGCTCGCGCACGACATCATCGCCTACGACGTCAGTGACGTCCTCTCGATCACCGACGCCTTCCTGCTGGCCTCGGCGCCCAGCGACCGCCGGGTCAAGTCGATCGTCGACGAGATCGAGGAGCGCCTGAGCAAGGAGCTCGGCGCCAAGCCGGTCCGCCGCGAGGGCGACCGCGAGGCCCGCTGGGTCCTGCTCGACTACGTCGACATCGTCGTGCACATCCAGCACAGCGAGGAGCGCGTGTTCTACGCGCTCGAGCGGCTGTGGAAGGACTGCCCCGAGATCGACCTCCCCGAGGAGGCCAAGGCCACCCGGGGCAAGGCCGCGGCGCACGCCGAGGCCACGGCAGGCCAGCAGGACGGAGAGCTGCTCTGAACGGCACGAAGAGGCCGCCGGGCCGCCGCATCGTCCTGTGGCGCCACGGCCAGACGGCCTGGAATCTGGAGCGCCGCTTCCAGGGCTCGACGGACATCGAGCTGACCGAGGCGGGCCGTGCCCAGGCGCGGCGCGCGGCCCGGCTGCTCGCGGCGCTCCGGCCGGACGCCATCATCGCCTCCGACCTCCAGCGGGCGGCGGCCACGGCGAACGAGCTGGCCGCCCTGACCCGCCTGGAGGTGACGCACGACGCCGCCCTGCGGGAGACCTACGCGGGCGCCTGGCAGGGGCTGACGCACGACGAGATCCTCGTGCAGTACGGCGAGCAGTACACCGCCTGGAAGCGCGGTGAGCCGGTGCGGCGCGGCGGCGGCGAACTGGAGACCGAGGTCGCCGACCGGGCCGCCCCCGTCGTGCTCAACCACGCCGGGAAGCTGCCCGAGAACGGCACCCTGGTCGTCGTCAGCCACGGCGGCACGATCCGCACCACCATCGGGCGCCTGCTCGGCCTGGACGCCCACTACTGGGAGGGTCTGGGCGGTCTGTCGAACTGCTGCTGGTCCGTGCTGGGCGAGGGCGCGCGCGGCTGGCGCCTGTTGGAGCACAACGCCGGCACCCTGCCGGAACCGGTGCTCGGCGACGACGACTGAGCCCCGCGGAGCGGCCCCGGCCGACCGGATTTCACATCTGGGCAGGTCGCAGGCTAAAGTTCTTCTTGTTCGCGGCGCCGCCGGGGGAAACCCGGAGGAGCGGAACAAGACCCGGGGCTATAGCTCAGTTGGTAGAGCGCCTGCATGGCATGCAGGAGGTCAGGAGTTCAATTCTCCTTAGCTCCACAACCCGGATGATCCCGTCTCCCTCAGGAGGCGGGATCTTCGTGTTGTACGGGCGGCCGCCGGCGGCGGCGTGACGTGAAGTCGGGCCTGACCCGGTCGGCGGTCCGTGGCAGAATCGGACGGCGCCGGCAGGGGAGGAGAGATCGCGATGCCCACGAGCATCCTCGAGGAGGTCAACGACCTGCTCGAAGTGGCCGAGGCGCAGGGCTATGACTGGCTGCCGGAATACGCGCTCCGCTTCACCTGCCCCGTTGACGGTCCGGCGTCCGTGTGCGGCGCGAGAGCCGACTCCGCCCTGCAGTGCCCTTCGTGCGGCTCGTCCCATGTGGCGCAGGTGCTGGGCGACAACGGAGGCATTTCCTTCGTCTGTACGGCCTGCGGCCACAGTTGGAGCTGATGGATGGGCGCCCACAGCAGGAAATGTGACTGGTGCGGCAGCGGTACGCCGATCGTCCGCGACATGGAACCCGTCAACACCGACTACCAGTACTGGTGCGAGGAGTGCGCCCGTGCGCTGGTCATAAAGGGCGATCCGATCGAGACGTACCGGGAGCTCGACGGGGAGCCGATCTACGGGCGGCTGCTGGACGAGCACTGCACGCTGAAGCGGTTCTATTCGTTCGCGACGGCCTGAGCGCGGCCGCGCCCGCCGATCGCGACCGGCCTCGGCTCAATTCCCCGGCACCGCGGGGCGGTTCACCGGGGAGGAGCGGTTGGGATGCCGCCGCCGGCGGTCGCGGCCGGTCCGGCTCCGCCGTGGTGCCGCGTCCGCCCGCCGGGCCGCCGCCACAGCCGCGTCCCGGTGAGCGCCAGTACGGCCAGCCCGGCGATCGGATAGACACCGGAGAGCAGCATCTGGACGCCGTTTTGGTGCAGTTCCTGGTGGTGGTTCCAGCGGTGTGGCACCCACCACAGGGCGAACGAGCTGAACAGCAGGCCCAGCGCGATCGCCGCCGTCCACCAGCGGCGGGTGGCGGTGCCCGTACGGCGCAGCGCCTCGGAGCCGCACAGGATCAGCGTCGGTACGCACCACACCCAGTGGTGGGACCAGGAGATCGGGCTGACCAGGAGGGCGGTCGCCGCGCAGGCCACGGCCGCCCAGGCGCGCTCCCCGCGCAGCAGTGACCCGGCCGCCAGGGCCAGGCCCAGGGCCGCGGTCAGGCCCGCGAGGACGATCCAGGCGGCGCCGGGGTCGTGGGTGTGCAGCAGCCGGGCGAGGGCGCCGCGCAGCGACTGGTTCGCGGTGATCTCCACCTCGCCGACCCGGTCGGCGGCGAAGACGATCTCGGTCCAGAAGCGGTGCGCGTCGCGCGGCAGGGCCAGGGCCGACAGGACGGCGGTGGCGAGGAAGGTGGCGGTGGCCACAGCGGCCTGCCGCAGCCAGGGGTTCCAGGCGGCCCGGACCCCCGCGCCGGAGCGGACCAGCTGGGCGGCCCGCAGGGCGCCGGCCAGCGCGAGGGCCACCGCGAACAGCGCCGGTGTCAGCTTGATGCCGGCCGCGATGCCGATGCCGACGCCCGCGAGCCGGTTGGTGTCCTTACGGGTCAGGTCCCACAGGACCAGCGCGGCGAGCAGCAGGTTGATCTGCCCGTAGCGCAGCGTCGTCCACACCGGCTCGCACCACACCAGCAGCGCGGAGACCGCCAGGGTCGCGGCGGGCCGGGGGAGGCGCCGGGGCCGGCCGGCCAGGCGCAGCGAGAGGTGGACGACGGCGACGAGCAGCAGGAGGTTGCCGGCGGTGGCGAGGGTGCGCATCTCCGGGACGCCCAGGAGCGTGAGCGGGGTGAACAGCAGCGCCGCGAAGGGCGGGTAGGTGTTGGGCAGCCGCGCCGAGGTCGCCACCATGTCGTAGAGGGACCCGCCGGCGCGGACGGTCTCCCCCTCGGCGCGGTAGACCATCAGGTCGATCATCGTCACGTGCGCGAGGCGCTGCGCGATCCAGAAGGCGGTGAACGAGACCAGGCAGACGAGGGCCGCCGCGAGGGTCGGGTGCCGGCGTATGACGCCCCTGTCGGTGGCCGGGCCGCCGGGGTCGGTGGACTGTTCCAGCTCCAGCGCGGTCACGGCGTACGGCTCCCCCAGGACGAATCGGGCACGTATCGCCGACAGTACCGCGCGTCCCGCCGAAGGGCCCCGCGAGGTTGCCGCGGCCCGAAGGCTCTCGTCCAGGGGTGGTGGCCGGGTGACGGGTGGGCGATTTGGCAGAAGGCGGGGAGGTCCGTGTAATGTAGGCGATGCCGCAGCGGGGAACCGGGCGGAGACAAGACCTGGGGCTATAGCTCAGTTGGTAGAGCGCCTGCATGGCATGCAGGAGGTCAGGAGTTCAATTCTCCTTAGCTCCACAAATACGGAGCAGGCCGTCCATTGCGGACGGCCTGCTCTGTTGTGCGTATCGGGTGCGGTGCCGTCCTGCCGGGCGGCCGGTTTCCGGGACCCGCATCGACGGAGTCCGCTGGGGGCGACGCTGATATCCGGTCACCGCCCCGCCAGCCGCGGTGAGTTGAGCATGGAATTCCGTACCCCTCTCCTGACCGGTCCTTGCCGTTCCTTGGGTGCTTCTTGGTGATCGCATGCCCCTGACATGAACGGTTCACCGAAAGAGTGGCGAACCGCGTGAGCGTCACATCCCGCGCATTCACCGCTCGTGAGGTGCCGCACCGCCGCACCGGCGCAGTCACCCCACGGCGCACCGCATCGCCACACAGGGGGTTACATGAGATCGACCCGCACCAGATCACCGCGTGCCCGCGCCCGTCTGGCCTGGGCGGCGACGCTGCCGCTGGTCGCCGGCGCGCTCGCGCTCGGCGCGCCCGCCGCCGACGCCGCGGGCCACGACGGCGGCAGGCACGCGCTGCAGGGCACCAAGCCCCTGTGGGCCACCCGGCAGGCCGACCAGGGCGCCACCGCCGCCGCCACGGCCGTCAGCGCCCGCGTCTACCTGGCCGGCCGCGACGCCAAGGGCCTCGCCGACTACGCCAGGGCCGTGTCCGACCCGCACTCCGCCGCGTACGGGAAGTATCTGAGCCCCGCCCAGGTGCGCGCCCGCTACGGCGCGACGCACGACCAGATAGCCAAGGTGACCGACTGGCTGGAAAGGTCCGGCCTGAAAGTCACCGGCACCACCAACCGCTACCTCGCGGTCAAGGGCGACGCGGCCGCCGCCGAGCGCGCCTTCGCCACCGACCTGCACAACTACCGCAAGGCCGGGCACACTTACCACGCGCCGTCCACCACGGCCTCCGCGCCCGCCTCGCTGGCCGGCGCGGTGCTGACCGTCACCGGCCTGGACAACGCGCCCAAGCTCGCCAAGCACCACTCCGGCGAACTGCCCCCGCCGGAGGGAGTCTTCCGCAACTCCGGGCCGTTCTCCTCGTACTACGGCTCCAGGACCGCCAAGAAGCTGCCGCCCGCCTACGGGAGCAGGGCGCCGTACGCGATCAAGGGCTACACGGGCAAGCAGCTGCGCGCCGCCTACGGGGCGAAGAAGTGGACCGGCAAGGGCGTCACCGTCGCGATCACCGACGCGTACGCCTCGCCGACCATCGCCCAGGACGCGGCCCGGTACGCCGCCCGCAACGGCGACCCCCGATACCGCAGCGGCCAGATCTCCCAGGTGCTGCCCAAGGACTACACGCACATCGAGGAGTGCGGCGCGGCCGGCTGGTACGGCGAGGAGACCCTCGACGTCGAGGCCGTGCACGCCGTCGCCCCCGACTCCGACATCGTCTACGTCGGCGGCGCCTCCTGCATGGACGACGATCTGCTCGACTCGCTCGGCAAGATCGTCGACGGGCACCTCGCGGACATTGTCTCCAACTCCTGGGGCGACATCGAGGCGAACGAGACCCCGGACGTGGCCGCCGCCTACGACCAGATCTTCCAGCAGGGCGCCGTCCAGGGCATCGGCTTCTACTTCTCCTCCGGTGACAACGGTGACGAGGTCGCCAACACCGGCACCAAACAGGTCGACACCCCCGCGAACTCGGCATGGGTGACCGCGGTCGGCGGCACCTCCCTGGCCGTCGGCAAGCACGACGCCTACCAGTGGGAGACCGGCTGGGGCACCCAGAAGGCGGTGCTGGCCAAGGACGGCAGTAGTTGGGCGGGCTTCCCCGGCACCTTCAACGGAGGAGCCGGCGGCGGCACCAGCAAGACCGTCCCGCAGCCCTTCTACCAGCGCGGAGTCGTCCCGGACGGGCTCTCGAACGTGGCCCTCAAGGGCGCCATGCGCACCGTCCCGGACATCGCGGCGGTCGCCGACCCCAACACCGGGTTCCTGGTGGGCCAGACCCAGACCCTGCCGGACGGCTCGCTCGGCTACGACGAGTACCGCATCGGCGGCACCTCCCTGGCCGCGCCGGTGATCGCGGGCGTCCAGGCGCTGGCGCAGCAGGCCCGGCACGGCGTCGCCATCGGCTTCGCCAACCCCGCCATCTACCAGCGCTACGGCACCGCCGCCTACCACGACGTCACCGACCACCCGCTGGGTGCCGGCCGGGACCTGGCCGTGGCCCGGGTGGACTACGTCAACGGCACCGACGACGCCAAGGGCACCACGACCTCGCTGCGCAGCCTGGGCAAGGACAGCTCCCTGCACGCGGGCGTCGGCTACGACGACGTCACCGGCGTGGGCAGTCCGGGCGCCGGCTATGTGACCTCCTACCGCCCCTGACGGCCACCGGGGCACGGCACCGCCTCCCCGCACCGCCCGTGCCCCGGTGGAGCGGCGGCAGGAGCGAGGGGTAACGGGGGACGGGGCCCGTGTGGGGGTAATCCTCAGCGCGGGCCCCGTACGCCCTGCGGTACCCTGACGCCATGCGTGCCGTACGCCTTCTGCTTAGCGGGCCGCGCTGATCAGTACCGACGGATGACAGACCCCGTCGGAATCGGCGCGGCTTCCCCTCCTGTGCGAGGGGTCTTTTTGTTTCCGGCGGATGCCGGGGACGAGGCGCGTTTCCGCAGGCAGAGACGATCGATGGAGCTTTGAGGACGATGAGCGAGACGACCAACGCTGCCGAGGTGGCAGCGCCGCACCGCTATACGGCCGCGCTGGCCGCCGACATCGAGGCACACTGGCAGGACTTCTGGGAGGCGGAGGGGACCTATGCGGCCCCCAACCCGAAGGGCGACCTGGCCGGCGACCCCACCGCGGTGGCCCGCCCCAAGAAGTTCATCATGGACATGTTTCCCTACCCGTCGGGCGCCGGCCTGCACGTGGGCCACCCCCTGGGCTTCATCGCCACCGACGTGTACGCCCGCTACCAGCGGATGACGGGCCACAACGTCCTGCACACCCTGGGCTTCGACGCCTTCGGCCTGCCCGCCGAGCAGTACGCCGTCCAGACCGGCACGCACCCGCGGGTCTCCACCGAGGCCAACATCGTGAACATGCGGCGTCAGCTGCGCCGTCTGGGCCTGGGCCACGACCAGCGCCGCTCGATCGAGACGATCGACCCGGCGTACTACAAGTGGACCCAGTGGATCTTCCTGCAGATCTTCAACTCCTGGTACGACCCGGAGGCGGACGCGGCCCGCCCGATCGACACCCTGGTGGCCCAGTTCGAGGCCGGTACCCGCCCGACCCCCGACGGCCGCCCCTGGGCCGGTCTGAGCCCCATCGAGCGCGCCAACATCCTGGGCGAGTACCGCCTGGCGTACGCCTCGGACGCGCCGGTGAACTGGTGCCCCGGTCTGGGCACGGTGCTGGCCAACGAGGAGGTCACCGCCGAGGGCCGCTCCGAGCGCGGCAACTACCCCGTCTTCAAGGCCAAGCTGCGCCAGTGGAACATGCGCATCACCGCCTACGCCGACCGGCTGCTGAGGGACCTGGACCAGCTGGACTGGCCGGAGGCCATCAAGCTGCAGCAGCGCAACTGGATCGGCCGCTCCGAGGGCGCCCGGGTCGACTTCCCGGTGGGCGACGAGAAGATCACCGTCTTCACCACCCGTCAGGACACCCTGTTCGGCGCGACGTACATGGTGCTGGCCCCCGAGCACCCGCTGATCGCGGGCGCCGACAACGGCGCCGGCTCCATCGTTCCGGACGCCTGGCCCGAGGGCACCCACGACGTGTGGACCGGCGGCCACGCGACCCCGGCCGAGGCCGTCGCCGCGTACCGCAAGCAGGCCGCGTCCAAGTCGGACGTCGAGCGGCAGGCCGAGGCCAAGGACAAGACCGGCGTCTTCACCGGTGTCTACGCCACCAACCCGGTCAGCGGCGAGCAGGTCCCGGTCTTCATCGCCGACTACGTCCTGATGGGCTACGGCACCGGCGCGATCATGGCCGTCCCGGCGCACGACACCCGCGACTTCGCCTTCGCCCGCGCCTTCGAGCTGCCGATGCGCTGTGTCGTCGAGCCGTCGGACGGCCGCGGCAGCGACCCGTCCACCTGGGACGACGCCTTCGCCTCGTACGACGCGAAGATCATCAACTCGTCCGGCGGCACGATCTCGCTGGACGGCCTGGGCGTCACCGCGGCCAAGGCGAAGATCACCGAGTGGCTGGCCGCCCAGGGCATCGGCGAGGGCACCGTCAACTTCCGGCTGCGCGACTGGCTGTTCAGCCGGCAGCGCTACTGGGGCGAGCCGTTCCCGATCGTCTACGACGAGGACGGCGTGGCGCACGCGCTGCCCGAGTCGATGCTGCCGCTGGAGCTGCCCGAGGTCGAGGACTACTCGCCCCGCACCTTCGACGCCGACGACGCCGACACCCAGCCGGAGACCCCGCTGTCCCGCAACGAGGACTGGGTCAACGTCGAGCTGGACCTGGGCGACGGCGTCAGGCGCTACCGCCGTGAGACCAACACCATGCCCAACTGGGCGGGTTCGTGCTGGTACGAGATGCGCTACCTGGACCCGAACAACCCCGACAAGCTGGTCGACCCGGACGTCGAGCAGTACTGGATGGGACCGCGCGAGGGCCAGCCGCACGGCGGCGTCGACCTGTACGTGGGCGGCGCCGAGCACGCCGTACTGCACCTGCTGTACGCCCGCTTCTGGTCCAAGGTCCTGTACGACCTGGGGCACGTCTCGTCCGCCGAGCCGTTCCACAAGCTGTACAACCAGGGCATGATCCAGGCCTACGTCTACCGGGACGCCCGCGGTATCGCCGTCCCCGCGGCGGAGGTCGAGGAGCACGAGGGCGGCGTCTTCTACTACGAGGGCGGCAAGGTCTCCCGGCTGCTGGGCAAGATGGGCAAGTCCCTGAAGAACGCCGTCACCCCGGACGAGATCTGCGCCGAGTACGGCGCGGACACCCTGCGCCTGTACGAGATGGCGATGGGCCCGCTGGACGTCTCGCGCCCGTGGGACACCCGCGCCGTCGTCGGCCAGTACCGCCTGCTGCAGCGCCTGTGGCGCAACGTCGTGGACGAGGCCAGCGGCGAGGTGACCGTCGTCGACACCGAGCCCGACGAGGCCACCCTGCGGGCCCTGCACAAGGCCATCGACGGCGTCACCCAGGACATGGCGAACCTGCGCTTCAACACCGCCATCGCCAAGGTGACCGAGCTGAACAACCACCTGACCAAGACGGGCGGCCCGATCCCCCGCGCGGTCGCGGAGCAGCTGGTCCTGCTGATCGCCCCGCTGGCCCCGCACATCGCCGAGGAGCTGTGGCGCAAGCTGGGCCACACCACCACCGTCGTGCACGCCGACTTCCCGGTCGCCGACCCGGCGTACGTCGTGGACGAGACCGTGACCTGCGTCGTTCAGATCAAGGGCAAGGTCAAGGCCCGTCTGGAGGTCGCTCCCTCGATCTCCGAGGCGGACCTGGAGGCGACGGCGCTGGCCGAGCCTGCGGTGGTCGCGGCGCTGAACGGCGCGGGAATCCGGAAGGTGATCGTCCGGGCGCCCAAGCTGGTGAACATCGTCCCGGCGTAGTCGCCGGTCGCCGAGGGTGCCCGGACGGATCGGTTCCGGGCGCCTGGGCGGCAGCGCCGGTGGCCGGGCCGGGGTGTGTCGGGCGGCTTGCGCTCGGCACTTCGGCCGGCGCCCTGGCGGGCCACTCCGGGCGGCAGCGCTGGGGCCGGTGCAGGCTCCGGGCGGGACATAGGTGGTTTCCCCTACGGGCAGGTTGGGGGTTCGTCAGGAACCCGCAACCTGCCCCAGCCGTTTACGGTGGAGATACAGGGCGCGGGTGAGGACCGGCGCCGCCGACCATGCCTGGGGAGAGCCCATGGAAGCCGCTGCCGCCATCCTCGGACTGCTCTTCTTGCTGTTCGTGCTGGCCGGGGTGTGGGTGACCGTGAAGGCGGTGAAGGCGGCCAAGCGCGGCGTGGACCGCACGGTCGCCCAGGCCCGCAGGAGCGTCGAGGACACCGCCCTCCGGGCCCGGCAGCTCGCCCAGCCCGGCGTCGTCGGCGAACTGGCGCAGCTGCGGATCTCCCTGCGCACGTCCATGCGCGCCACCCAGGACGTGCTGTACGGCGGCGCCCCCGAAGACGCCTCCCTCAGCGAGGCGATCGGCCTCTTCGAGCGCCTGAGCGCCCATGGCCATGAGCTGGACGCCGACCTCAAGCGCCTGGAGCGGGAGCCCGACCGGGCCACCATCACCGCCCGCCTCCCGGAGCTGCGGGAGCGCACGGAGCGGATCACGCACTCCGCGGAGTCGCTGCGCTGGGCGGCCCGCGACCGCGCCCGCAAGTTCGCCGACGACGACCTCGCCGCGCTCAGCGACCAGATCGACGTGGAGTCGGGCGCGCTGCGGCACTGGACCCGGGACGAGCCGGCCACGGACCCGCTGCGGGAGCCGGTGCAGGAGCGGCGAGGACAGCAGCCCGGCCCCGGCGCCGCGGGCCGGCCGGGGACGAACGGTCCCGCGCGGCCGACGGCGCACACCGCGGGCGGCCCGTCGGACACCGGCGTCCGGCCGGGCCCGACCTCGGACACGACCGACGCCGGGTACTCCTGGGGCCCGTCCCCCGAGACCCCGCAGGCGATCACCGCCCGCGACCCCCGCACCCAGCAGGCCTACCCCTGGCAGAAGGCCCCGCGAACGGAGGGCACGACGACGTGAACGCGTAGGAGCAGCGGTGAGGGGTGGGTGGGGGCGGGGGCGGGGCCCCCGGGGAAGGCGATCGGGGAAGGCGATGACAAACGCCGAGGGTGATGACAAGGTCGCCCGGTGGGCACTTGGCAGAGCCTTGGTGAAACCTGGAAGATCTTGGGGAGGGGCCCGCACTGTGCGGCGTCCGCATCCCCGGATAATCTCCCAGTCATGTCCCGCCATGTCGCGATCGTCACCGATTCCACGGCCTACTTGCCGCGGACGGCTGTCGAGCGCCACCGCATCACGGCCGTGCCGCTGACCGTCGTCCTGGGGGACCGGGCCTTGGAAGAGGGCACCGAGATCTCCGCGAGATCCGTCGCCCAGGCGCTGCAGAAGCGCCGCCCCGTGACGACCTCCCGCCCCAGCCCCGCCGTGTTCGCGGAGACCTACCGGAAGGTGGCGGCGGCCGGCGCCGGCGCCATCGTCTCGCTGCACCTCTCCTCGGAGTTCTCCGGCACCTACGACGCGGCCGTGATGGCGGCCCAGGACGCACCGGTACCGGTACATGTCGTGGACACCGGAATGGTCGCGATGGCTCTCGGGTTCTGTGCGCTCGCCGCCGCGGAGAGCGCGGAGGCCGGCGGGGACGTGGACGAAGCCGTCGCCGCCGCGGAGAAGTGCGCAGCGGGCACCTCCGCCTACTTCTACGTCGACACCCTGGACTATCTGCGGCGCGGTGGCCGCATCGGCGCGGCACAGGCCCTGCTCGGCTCCGCACTCGCCGTCAAACCGCTGCTTCAACTGGCCGACGGGCGGATCGAGCTGCTGGAGAAGGTCCGTACGGCCTCCAAGGCCATCGCACGGCTGGAGGAGATCGCGGCGGAGCGCGCGGGCGAGGGCCAGGTCGACATCGCGGTCCACCATCTCGCCGCGGCGGAGCGCGCGGACGCGCTCGCCCAGCGACTCCGGGAGCGGGTGCCGGGCCTGAACGAGCTGCATGTGAGCGAGGTCGGTGCGGTGATCGGCGCGCACACGGGGCCGGGGCTGCTGGCGGCCGTGGTCTCGCCGCGCTGAGAAGAGACTGCCGGGGGTCTTGTGGGTGACACGGTTATCCACAACTCGGGTGTTGTCCACCGAATCTGAGGTGCCTCGGCGAGATCTGCGCGAGGTGCTTAGCGTCGGTCGGTATGAACTCCTTTCGATCCGCTTCCTCGGCTTCCTCGGCCTCGTCGGCTGGTTCCTTCTCTCCGGCAGCTCCTTCCTCCTCCCCGGCGGCCTCACCGGCGCCAGCTGTGTCGTACGGCCCGACGGGCCCCTCCGTTGCGACGGGGTCGCGGGAGTGGGAGCGGGAGCGCGTACGGGCCCGTGTCGCGGCGGTCTTCGGCGACGCGGGGGCGGCCGTGCCGGCGGGACCCACGCCTCCCGGGCACGATCCCCCCGGCCGACGCCGTCGGGAGCGGGCCTGGCTCGCGGTGCGTGAACGACTGCCCCTGTGGGTGCAGTTACGGTGCGGGACAGACCCCAAGGCGCTCGCCGCGCTGGTTCTGGTGCTCGTGGTCGCGGTGGGCTTCGCCGTCCAGCATTTCTGGGTCGGGCGCCCCGAGCTGGTACGCGCCCCGGCGGTCGAGGGGGCGCCCGGCGTGCCCGGCCCGGGGGCAGGCACGCGACCGTCCTCCCTGCCGGCACCGCCCTCCTCACCGTCCTCCGCCGCGATGGCGAGTGGCCCGCCGGGCGGTGGGGGACGGGAGTTGGTCGTCGACGTCACCGGCAAGGTCCGGCACCCCGGAATCCATCGGATGCCGCCGGGGTCACGGGTGATCGACGCGTTGTCGGCGGCGGGCGGTGTGCTGCACGGGGCGAGCACCCGTGGGCTGAACCGGGCGCGGTTGCTGAGCGACGGCGAACAGATCGTCGTCGGTGTGAGCGGCGCCGGGGCCGGCGGTGGCGGCCCCGGCGCGGCGGGGACCGGTGGGGCATCGGGTGTGGGAGCCGGGCCCAGCGGGCCGAGCGGGCCG
>NZ_JBHYJC010000004.1:23215-262163 GCF_042749045.1 Streptomyces sp. NPDC059008
GCGGCCCCGTCTTTTTTTTATCTCCCCCCGCGGGGGGGGGCGGGGGGGGGGGGGGGGGGGGGGGGGGGGGGGGGGGGGGGGGGGGGGGGGCGGGGGGGGGGGGGGGGGCGCCCCCCCCGCGGCGGGGACCGGTGGGGCATCGGGTGTCGGAGCCGGGCCCAGCGGGCCGAGCGGGCCGGTGAGCCTCAGTACGGCGACCGAGCAGCAGCTCGACGCACTGCCAGGGGTGGGGCCCGTCCTGGCCCGCCACATCGTCGAGTTCCGCACCCAGCACGGCGGGTTCACCTCGGTGGATCAGCTCCGCCAGGTGACCGGTATCGGAGAGCGCCGCTTCGCCGACCTCCGCCCGCTGGTGGCGCCGTGACCAGCCCGCGGCCCCCGGTGCACGCCATGGCGGCTTCCGTGCGCGGCGCCTCGGACCCTCATCAGGACGGCCCGGCCGATCTGCGCCTGGTCGCGCCCGCACTGGCGGCCTGGGCGGCTGCGGCGATCGCCCTGGGTGTGCCCGGTGCTTCGGTGGCCGTGGTCTGCGGTGCGGCCGTGGTTCTCGCAGCGGTCGCGTTACGGGTGGCCGTGGGCCGGCGCCGGACGGAGCGTGAGCCCGGGGCCGGTGGCTTGCCTGGGGTCGCGACTGCGGAACTCGGGACGCCAGATCCAGAGGCACCACATCCTGAGGCACGAACGCCTGAGGTACGAGCCCCTGAGACGCGAGCCCCTGAGCCACCACACCCTGAGCCACCAGACCTTCCACCAGCCTGTGAGGCGCTGTCCCCTGACCCGTCAGCCCCCGAAGCATCAACCCCTGGTGCGTCAGCTTCTGAGGCGCGGAGGGGCGAGCCGGGACGTGACGGACCGCCGCGTGATGGGTCACGACTACGACTACGACTGCGACTACGGCCACGGCCCGGCACCGGCCCGAGCGAAGCGCAGCCGCCCCGCCCCCGTCCTCCCCGCAAGTGGTCCGCGGGTGCCTTTGTGGCACTGGCCGCGGTGCTGCTGTGTGCCGCCGCGGGTGCGGCGTCCGCGGCGCTGCATGCAGCGGATGTCCGGCGTGGGCCGCTGCCCGTCCTGGCGGGGCGGTACGCGTGGGTCACCGCGGAGCTGGAGGTGACCGGCGACCCCCGGCTGACCAGGCCTCGGGTACGCGGATCCCAACGGACGCCCTCGGCAGTGGTGTTCACGGCCGATGCCGTCCGCGTCACCGCGCCGGGCGGCGAGATCACGGCCGTCCGCACGCCGACCCTGGTAGTGGTGCAGCCCCGCGGCGACGACGAGGGTGGCCTGCGGGACGGGGCGGAGCACCCGGGTGGCGCCGCCGTGCGGGATTCCGCCGACGCCCGCCCGTCAGCTTCCGCCGCTGCGGGCGAGCCGGTGATGGCTCCGCGCGCGCAGGGGCGCCATGGGCTGACCTCGGCATGGCGCGGGCTGCTGCCGTCGACCCGTATCCGGGTCGTGGCCCGCGCCGTACCGCCGCTGTCGTCGAACGACCGCCTGGCAGCCGTCCTGCGGGTCGCCGCGGACGCGCCGCCGGCCGAAGTCCGCGCTCCCAGCACCCTTCAGCGGCTGGCGGGAAGCCTGCGCGCGGGGCTCCGGGACGCCACCAACGGTCTGCGGCCTGATGCCCGGGCGCTGTTGCCCGGTCTGGTCGTGGGCGACACCTCACGCGTGCCACCGGACCTGGACGACGCCTTCCGCGCGACCGACCTGACGCATCTGCTGGCCGTCTCCGGCAGCAATCTGACGATCGTGCTCGCCCTGCTGATCGGCCCGCCGCATCTGGCCACGCGTGCCGAGCGGCGTGGGCTGGCGCCGCTCCTCGGCCTGTCGCTCCGTGGGACGGCCGTCATCGGCGGGGCCCTCGCGCTCGGCTTCGTCGTCGTGTGCCGCCCGGACCCGAGCGTGCTGCGGGCCGCCGCCTGCGGCCTGATCACGCTGCTGGCGATCGGCACCGGACGCCGCCGCTCGCTGCTGCCCGCACTCGCCGCCGCGGTGCTGCTGCTGGTCCTCTACGACCCCTGGCTCGCCCGAAGTTACGGCTTTCTGCTCTCCGTCCTGGCCACCGGCGCGCTGCTGCTGCTCGCGCCACGCTGGAGCGCGGCTCTGCAGCGGCGCCGGGTACCGCCCCGGCTGGCCGAGGTGATCGCCGCCGCGGCCGCCGCCCAGGCCCTCTGCGCCCCCGTCGTCGCCGTGCTCGCGGCCCGTGTGGGCCTGGTCGCCGTGCCCTGCAATCTGCTGGCCGAGCTGGCGGTGGCCCCCACCACGGTTCTCGGCTTCGCCGCCCTCGCCGCCGCCCCGGTTGCGCCGCCGGTCGCCCAGGCCCTGGCGTGGTGCGCGGGCTGGCCGGCCGAGTGGATCGCCGGTGTGGCCCGTACGGGGGCGGCGCTGCCGGGAGCCGAGTTCGGCTGGGCCGGCGGCTGGGTGGGCGGGCTGGTGCTCGCGGTCGTGATTGCGGCTCTGGTGGCGGTCGGCCGCCGGACGCTGCGCCGCCCCTGGATGTGCGTGCTGTGCGCGCTGGCCGTGATCCTGGCGGTCTGCCGGCCCGCCCCGCTGACCCGCGTCATCACGGGCTGGCCGCCACCCGGGTGGCGTGCCGTGGTCTGCGACGTGGGGCAGGGCGACGGACTGGTGCTGGCAGCGGGGGAGGGCACGGCGCTGGTGGTGGACACCGGTCCCGAGCCGCGCGCCATCGACCGCTGCCTCACCGAGCTGGGCATCCGCCGCATCCCGCTCCTCGTCCTCACCCACTTCCACGCCGATCACGTGGACGGGCTCCCCGGCGCGCTCCGCGGCCGTTCGGTCGGCGCCATCGAGACCACGACGCTCCAACAGCCGCCGGGGCAGGCCCGGTTCGTACGCGGCACGGCTGCGGCCGCCGGTATCCCGGTCGTCCTCGCCGCACCGGGGGAGCGGCGTCGCCTGGGCCCCCTCACCTGGGAAGTCCTGTGGCCTCCCGCTCCGCCGGCCGCACCGGGGCCCGGCGGCCCCCTTGCCACCGGCAGCCGCGACGGCGCCGACAGCCCCAACGACTCCAGTGTCACCCTCCTCGTCCGCACGGCAGGAATGACCCTGCTGCTGCTCGGCGATCTCGAACCGCCCGCTCAGCAGGCGTTGCTTGCGGCCCACCCCGAGCTGGGGGCCGTCGACGTCCTGAAGGTGGCGCACCACGGCTCCGCCTATCAGGACCCGCCGCTGATACACCGGCTGGCGCCGCGCCTGGCGCTGATCTCCTGCGGGGCCGGCAATCCGTACGGACATCCGGCGTACCGGACCATCGCGGCGCTGCGTGCCCAGGGCGCCCGGGTGCTGCGCACGGACACCGACGGTGCGATCGCGGTCCTGGGCGGTCCGGCCGGGCTCTCGGCCACGGTCGCCGGTCCCGGGGACCCCGCCAGCCGCCCCCTCACGGCCGGCATACGGCGACCGGCAGGCTCTGCCGGTCGGCGCAGGGCACGTGCTTATACATCCGCATGATGTTCTTCGCCGTGTCGGAGTCCATGAAGGCCAGGAACTTCGCGGTCAGCGAGCCGTCTTCGGGCCGCCCGTAGGTGTAGAGGTACTCCACCGTCCAGAAGGGGTAGTCGCGTTGCCGTCCCCACTCGATGTCCGGTTCGTTCCCGTTCAGCCGCACACTGACCACGTGGTGCCGCTGCGCCGCCGCGTAGACCTCCGCGTAACCGATCGCCCCCGGCACCCGGTCGACCGCGTCCAGCAGGCTCTTGGTGCTGTTCACCTCGCAGCGCGTCAGGCGCGCTCGTTCGTCGCGGTCCTTGTCGCCGCAGTCGTAGGACGACACCACGCCCGGCTCCGAACGGCGCAGAACGGACGTCTCGAAGGCCCGGCGGGTGCCCGACCCGGCGTCGCGGCTGACGAGGCGGATCGGCAGGTCGTGCCCGTTCAGCTGCTTCCAGTTGGTGTATGTCCCGTCGTATATCTTCCGCACCTGGGCGGAGGTGAGACCGTCGACGCCGGCCTTGTCGTTGGCTACGAGGCTGAGCACGATGACGCCCACCGGGTCGCCCTCCAGCCGTCGGTAGAGGGACGGCGCCGGCACATCCGACACGGCGATGAAACCGGGGCCCTCGGTGGACGCGGGCCCGGCCTCCCGGCTGAGGTTGCCCAGGCCGGACAGGCTGCCGCTCTCCAGGACCGTGACGTCGGCGGCCGCACACCGGGCCCGATACTGCCGGGCGATCTCCCGCATCGGCGGGGCGAACGCGGTGGACCCGTCGACGGTCAGCCGCCCGGCGGCGCATTCGCCGGGCACCGGCGTCACCCGGCCGCTGAGCAGCAGCCCGCCGAGCAGTCCCAGCAGGACGATGAAGGTGCCACCCAGTGCGAGGCTGAGCTTGCGCGGCCCCCAGCGCTGGGCGTTGCGCCGGATCCGTCCGCCGCTGATGAATCCGCCGACGGTCACGGCCCCGGTCGCGCTGCCGGCGCGTCCGCCCTCGGGGCCCTGGTCCGTATCGGAGCCCGTGAGGAGCACCAGCAGCTTGAAGTGGTTCCGCTTGTTCAGCGGCACCTTGGGGATGAACAGTCGGCCGCCGTCGTGCCGGAGCCCACCGCCGTTGCGGGTCAGCATGCGCACCAGGTCCGTCGGGTTGGCGTCCGGCACCTCGGCGCCGATGACGGTGCGTCCGGCGAACTCGACGGTCAGCGCCTCCTGATAGTCCTGCCGGACGATGTCCTTGCCGCCGTCGTTCTCGAACCGCAGCAGCGCCAGCGTCGCGTCGCTGATCTCCTGATCCTGCCGCAGCAGCCGCAACTGCACGAGGCTGTGCGCGTCTTGGGGATTCATACCGATCGCGGTGTCCATCTGGACCCGATAGCCGATCCGCTTGCGGCCCGGCAGAAACCGTTCCACGGCCCACACCACGGCCGTCGCCACGAGCCCGGCCGCGGTGAGGATCGTCTCGGTGTCCGGCAGAGCCACGGCAACCTCGCACAGATGATCGGACGACGGGATGTCAAAACTTTAAGGACCCCCACCACACCCCGAGACCTCTTCGGCAGCCCGTCACCAGAGGTTCATCCGTCGTCCTTTCGTCTTGGTGAAGGAGCCCCTCTGGAAGCGCCCTCTCCTGGACCGGACTCTGTTCCTCGTCCCGACTCACCAGGCGATTCCGTAGGGCCCGTGCGTCGAATAAATCAGGGCGCTCGGCGGAAACAGGATATGTAGACTCCAGGTTATGAGGATGGGCGAAGGCGTCGAGTGGGGCCTGCACTGCTGTGTGACGCTGGCCTGGCTGGAGGGGGAAGGGCCGGTCTCCACGGCTCGGTTGGCTGCCTCGTTCGCGTTGCCGGCGGCTTACTTGAACAAGCGGCTGCAGGCCCTGGTGCGGGCCGGGATCCTGACGTCCACGCCCGGGGCCCGGGGTGGCTTCCAGTTGGCGCGGGCGCCGGAGCGGATCACGCTGATGGACGTGGTCGCGGCGATCGAGGGCACCGAAGACGCTTTCCGCTGTCAGGAGATCCGCCGGCAGGGGGCCGGTGCCGAGCACCCCGGCCGGGAGTTCGGCCGGCCGTGCGGAATCTCCACGGCGATGCGCAAGGCCGAACTGGCCTGGCGGCGTGAGCTGGCGGCGCAGACCATCGCCGATCTCGCTGCGGGGACCCCCGCTTCCGCGGTGGAGCAGACCCGCCGCTGGTTCGCTACGGAGAGGACGCACACCTGATGGACACCACTGCCGTCGACGCCTACCTGGACCGTATCGGGGTCGTACGGCCCGCGGCCCCCGACGCCGACGCGCTGCGCGCCCTGCACCTCGGGCACTTGCGCACCGTCCCCTTCGAGAACCTCTCCGTCCACCTCGGCGAGGAGATCGTGCTCGCGGAGCAGCCACTGCTGGACAAGATCGTCGGCGCCCGGCGCGGCGGCTTCTGCTACGAGCTCAACGGCGCCTTCGCGATGCTGCTGCGGGCCCTCGGCTACGACGTCGAGTTGCTCGCGGCCCGGGTGTTCGGTCCCGACGGGCCCGGGATTCCGTACGACCATCTCGCGCTGCGCGTCCAGACACCCAGCGGGCCATGGCTCGCGGACGTCGGCTTCGGCCGCAACAGCCACCTCCCGCTGCGCTGGGACAGCCGTGCCGAGCAGAGCGATCCCGCCGGTGTGTTCCGGATCGAGGAGACGGCGGAGGGGGACCTCGACGTACTGCGGGACGGCAGGCCCCAGTACCGGCTTGAGCAGCGTCCGCGTGCGTACGCGGAGTTCGAGGTCGGCTGCTGGTGGCATCAGACCTCGCCGAAGTCGCACTTCACACAGTCCCTGGTGTGTTCACGGCTGTCCGAGACCGGCCGGGTGACGCTCTCCGGCCGTACGCTCGTGATCACTGGGGCGGACGGTGCGCGCGAGGAGCGACAGGTGGAAGAGGGTGAGGTCCTCGCCGCCTATCGGGAGCACTTCGGGATCGTTCTGGAGCGGGAGCCCGTGGTGGCCAAGGTGCGGGTGCCCGGTGCGGGCACCCAGCCATAGCCATAGGTAAAGGCAGAGGCAAGGGCAGAGGCAAGGGCACAGACACAGGCAAGGGCGGGGGCCCGTGCGCAGGCGAGGGCATGGGCCCCGTGCCCGCCGGTGCTACTCGGTCTCCAGCCAGCCCTCGTACTCCGCCGCGAGGCCGTCCAGCCGCGCCGGGTCGTGGGTGGCGTCCGGGTCTTCGACCACCACCAGCCACTGGGCGTCCTCGGCGTCGTCCTCACCGGCCAGCGCGTCCCGTACGAGCTGCGGTTCCTCGGTGACGCCGAAGCGGTCGGCCAGGGCCTCGGCCACCTCCTCGGCGGCGTCGCGGTCGGGCAGGACGAGGACATGGCGTGCGGCGCGGGCGTTGTCGTTCACTCGGCCATTGTCCGGCAGGAGGCCGGTGGCTCCGGCGGGCGGGGGCATCGGTGGGCCAGTGCATCGATGCATCGGTGGATCGGGCATCGGTGGACCGGGGAACCGTCCGGGCGGCGTTGTCAGTGGGGCGTGGGATGCTGGACCGCGATGGCCAGGAAGACAGCTCACGATGACCCCCTCGCTCCCGTCACGATCGCGGTGGGCCAGGAAGACCTGCTGCTGGACCGCGCGGTACAGCAGGTGGTGGCGGCCGCGCGGGCGGCCGACGCGGACACCGACGTACGCGACCTCACCCCCGATCAGCTGCAGCCCGGCACCCTCGCCGAGCTGACCAGCCCCTCGCTCTTCGCGGAGCGCAAGGTCGTGGTGGTGCGGGCCGCCCAGGACCTGTCCGCGGACACCATCAAGGACGTCAAGGCGTATCTGGGCTCGCCCGCCGAGGAGATCACGCTCGTCCTGCTCCATGCCGGCGGCGCCAAGGGCAAGGGCCTGCTGGACGCCGCTCGTAAGGCCGGGGCGCGCGAGGTGGCCTGCCCCAAGATGACCAAGCCCGCCGACCGGCTGGCGTTCGTGCGGAGCGAGTTCCGCACGGCCGGGCGGTCGGCGACGCCGGAGGCCTGCCAGTCGCTGGTCGATGCGATCGGCAGCGATCTGCGTGAGCTGGCGTCGGCCTGTTCGCAGCTGGCGGCCGATGTCGAGGGCACCATCGACGAGGCCGTCGTCGGGCGTTACTACACGGGCCGGGCCGAAGCGTCGAGCTTCACCGTCGCGGACCGTGCCGTCGAGGGGCGGGCGGCGGAGGCGCTGGAGGCGCTGCGTTGGTCGCTGGCGACCGGCGTCGCCCCCGTCATGATCACCAGCGCGCTCGCCCAGGGCGTCCGGGCCATCGGCAAGCTGGCCTCCGCCCCGCGCGGCGCACGCCCCGGTGACCTCGCCCGTGACCTGGGCATGCCGCCATGGAAGATCGACCGGGTGCGGCAGCAGATGCGCGGCTGGTCGGCGGACGGCGTGGCCACGGCGCTGCGGGCGGTGGCGGCGGCCGACGCGGGAGTGAAGGGCGGCGGGGACGATCCGGCGTACGCCCTGGAGAAGGCCATCGTCGCGGTGGCCCGCGCGGCGCGGTCGCGGTGATGCGCGGGAGCCGAGGACGTACGACGGCGGCGTGACGTGCTGACGTATGGGCGTGTGTGTGGGGTGCGGTGACACGCAGCCCCCCCGCGCGCCGCTGCCGTCGCCGTGCCCCTTGCCGCCGCCGGGTCCGCCGCCGGGTCCGTTGCCGGGTCCGCCGCCGGGCCCGTTGCCGTTTCCGTGGCCGTTGGGGACTACCGCGATCCTGAGTTCTGCAGTCGCTTGAGGGTCTCCGTCGCGCTGGTCTTCAGCATGGTCGCGACCTCGGAGGAGCTGGGCGGCTTGCTGGAGCTGCTGCTCGATGCGTAGCTCGACCACGTCGACTGGTAGGTCATCCAGCCGTCCCGGACGCCGAGGATCACATAGGAGCTGGTGCTGCTGCCGCCCTCGTCGTTCCTGGTCACCAGATACGCCTCGTCGCCGAGGCCCGCAACGGACTCGACCTTGTAGCCGACCGAGGTCTCCTGCTTCTCGTACGAGCGGTAGCCGTCGGCGAACTCCGGCGCGGGGTCGGTCTTCTTGTGCAGGGTGGCGGTGTTGTACAGCCAGGTCGAGGAGTAGTCGGAGCTGCCGGCGTTCTTCCGCTGCAGCGAAACGTTGCACCACATCGTGTCCAGCGACTTCTGCTGCGCGCCGCTGTGCTGCGGGTTTGCGTCCTTCGAGGTTGAGCCGGTGTTCTTCTTGGTCTCGAAGTCGGCGTTCTCGAACGGGGTCATCGAGGTGGCCGCGCACAGATCGCTGGTGTAGCCGTAGCCCGCGAGGTCGGGGCTGGGCTCGGAGGAGAAGCCGCCGGTGGCGAACAGCAGCGACCCCCAGATCGCGGACGCGGCGACCGCACCGCCGATCGCCCAGAGCCAACCGGAGCCGCCGCGGCCGGAGCCGCCGGAATCACCGGGTGCCCCTGTGGGGGCGGCGGGCACGCCGGGTGCCGGATAGCCGTAGCCGACGCCCGGGGGCTGCGCCGGCGGGGCCTGCTGGGTGTAGGGATTCTGCTGGGGCGGCACCGGGTTCTGCGCCGCCGGCACCTGGCCGTAGGGGTTGGGCTGCGGCTGGGCGTAGGGATTGTTCGGATCCCCCGAGATGGACATGGCCGCAGCGTAGCGGACCCCACTGACAGCTGAACCGAATATACGACCGCATCTACGTCCATCGCCGCGGCGGCCGGAACGGGGGACCGTGGCCTGAGGAAGGGCAGGTGCGAGCGAGCAAGGAACGGACTTAAGCGCAGGAAGGAACGGACGTAAGTGAAGGAACGGACGTAAGACGTAAGTGGAGGAAGGAACGGACGCAGGCAGAGCCGAAGGGCGCACGCACAGCGGGCGAAGGCGCAAGCATGAGCGCGCGAAAGGCGCAGATTCAAGTGCGTGAAGGGCGCAGGCTCAAGCGCGTGAGGGGCGCAGGTACGACGAAAGGCCCCGCCCACCCCGGGGAAGGGGAGTGGCGGGGCCTTCGCGTCAAGCGACTGCGGCTTCGTCGGCGGTGGTGGCCGCCGGGCGAGCCGGGTGCGCCGCACCCGCGTGGCGAACGCAGGCCGTGTGCGGCGCGGTGGTGCACCGACCAGGGAGCGGAGAGAGGGGCCGCTGGGTCCCTGTCGGCAGGGATGCTGCGTGCAGCTGGTGCTGCGGGTGGAGGAAGATCAGGGCCTTGGACAGGCCGGCGATCTTCTTCCGGGGGGAAGGTCAGCCCTTGAGGGCCGCGACCTTCTTCGCCAGCGCCGACTTCTTGTTGGCGGCGGCGTTCTTGTGGATGACACCCTTGCTGACGGCCTTGTCGAGCTTCTTGGCAGCCTCGGCCTGGGCGGTGGTGGCCTTCTGCAGGTCACCGGCCTCAATGGCCTCGCGGGTGCGACGGATCGAGGTCTTCAGAGCGGACTTGACAGCCTTGTTGCGCTGACGAGCCTTCTCGTTGGTCTTGATCCGCTTCATCTGGGACTTGATGTTCGCCACGAAAGAGCCTTTTCAGGTTCGTTGGAGTTTCGAGTTGCGCCACGCACGAGAGAGGGCACGAAGCGCAGTGGACCAGGCTACCAGCAGGGTCCACAGCGCCCCAAACCGGGCCCGCAGTGGGGTCGGGAGCCCTCGCAGGGCGCGGCCGAGGCCCCCGCCGGAGCGGCCGAGTCCCCCGTCGGAGCCGCCGAGGCCCCCGCCGGAGCGGCCGGCCCACGCTTCCGCATCGGCCTCCGTACGATCCCCCGCCCGGCCCCGTGAGGCCCTGCCCGTACGAGCCCCCACCCGGCCCCCGTGGAGCCCTCCGCACGAGCCCCCGCACAGCCCCGCGACCGACCCGGTACGACCGGCACCCCGCCCAAACCCGACCGACCCCGCCGCTCATGGGACCATGGGGGAGACGTCACATAACCGAGTCCCGCCTACCCGCGTTCACTGAATGGACCCTGCGTGCCCGCGACCCCTACGAACGTGCCGGAGCCGAGCCGTACCGACCCGGCTCTCATCCGTAACTTCTGCATCATCGCGCACATCGACCACGGCAAGTCGACCCTCGCCGACCGGATGCTCCAGATCACCGGCGTCGTCGACCAGCGGCAGATGCGCGCGCAGTACCTCGACCGCATGGACATCGAGCGCGAGCGCGGCATCACGATCAAGTCCCAGGCGGTCCGACTGCCCTGGGCCCGCACCGACGAGGAAGGTGGCCCGACCCACATCCTCAACATGATCGACACCCCTGGTCACGTCGACTTCACCTACGAGGTCTCCCGCTCGCTGGCCGCGTGCGAGGCCTGCATCCTCCTGGTGGACGCCGCCCAGGGCATCGAGGCCCAGACCCTCGCCAACCTCTACCTGGCGATGGAGAACGACCTCACGATCATCCCGGTCCTCAACAAGATCGACCTGCCGGCCGCCCAGCCCGAGAAGTTCGCCCTGGAGCTGGCGAACCTCGTGGGCTGCGACCCGTCCGACGTGCTGCGGGTCTCCGCCAAGACCGGCGTGGGCGTGCCCGAGCTGCTGGACAAGGTCGTCCGCGAGGTCCCGGCCCCGGTCGGCACCAAGGACGCCCCGGCCCGCGCGATGATCTTCGACTCGGTCTACGACTCCTACCGCGGCGTCGTGACGTATGTGAAGGTCGTCGACGGCACGCTCAACAAGCGCGAGCGCATCAAGATGATGTCGACCGGCGCGGCCCACGAGCTGCTGGAGATCGGCACGAACTCCCCGGAGATGACGGCCGCCGACGGCCTCTCCGTCGGCGAGGTCGGCTATCTGATCACCGGTGTGAAGGACGTCCGCCAGTCCAAGGTCGGCGACACCATCACCCAGCTCACCAAGGGCGCCACGGAGCCGCTGGGCGGCTACAAGGACCCCAAGCCCATGGTCTTCTCGGGTCTGTACCCGCTGGACGGCTCGGACTACCCGGAGCTGCGCGAGGCCCTGGACAAGCTCCAGCTCAACGACGCCGCGCTGGTCTACGAGCCGGAGACCTCGGCCGCCCTGGGCTTCGGTTTCCGCGTCGGCTTCCTGGGCCTGCTGCACCTGGAGGTCGTCCGCGAGCGCCTGGAGCGCGAGTTCGGCCTCGACCTGATCGCCACCGCCCCCAACGTGATCTACCGCGTGATCATGGAGGACGGCGCCGAGCACGAGGTCACCAACCCCAGCGAGTTCCCGGTCGGCAAGATCGACGAGGTGCACGAGCCGGTCGTACGGGCCACGATCCTGGCGCCCAGCGAGTTCATCGGCGCGATCATGGAGCTGTGCCAGACCCGCCGCGGCACCCTGCTCGGCATGGACTACCTCTCCGAGGACCGTGTCGAGATCCGCTACACCCTCCCGCTGGCGGAGGTCGTCTTCGACTTCTTCGACCAGCTCAAGTCCAAGACCCGCGGCTATGCCTCGCTGGACTACGAGCCCACCGGTGAGCAGATCTCCGACCTGGTCAAGGTCGACATCCTGCTGCACGGCGACAAGGTCGACGCCTTCTCCGCGATCACGCACAAGGACAAGGCGTACGCGTACGGCGTGCGGCTGGTGGCCAAGCTGCGCGAGCTGATCCCGCGGCAGGGCTTCGAGGTGCCGATCCAGGCCGCCATCGGCTCCCGTGTCATCGCCCGTGAGACGGTCCGCGCCATCCGCAAGGACGTCCTCGCCAAGTGCTACGGCGGTGACATCTCCCGTAAGCGGAAGCTGCTGGAGAAGCAGAAGGAAGGCAAGAAGCGGATGAAGATGGTCGGCAGCGTGGAGGTCCCGCAGGAGGCCTTCATCGCGGTGCTGTCCTCGGACTCCGACGGCGAGAAGAAGAAGTAGCGGCAGGAAGCAGCAGCGAGAAGAAGTAGCGGCAGCGAGAAGAAGTAGCGGCAGCGAGAAGTAGAAGTAGGCGGCAAGAGCGAGGACAGGGCGTCGGCCCCCCGGATGGGGCCGGCGCCCTGTCCTCGTCTTCCGGTCCCCGTGCGGCCTCCGTCTGGACCGCATACGCACTCTTCCGGGGCGCGTGCGGCGTACGGGTGCCTGAACGCGGACCGGGCTGCTGAACACGTACCGGGGCGTGCGGGCGCACACCGGGCGTCGGAACGTGCATCGGGATGAATGCGGAGCGCGCCGTTCCGCCGCGGCGTGACCGCTGTCGCCTGCTGTGGTCTCGTGGGCGGTGACCGGCCCGGCTCGCATATCGGGCGATGAGCGTGCTACGTACACCTATCGCACTGGTCACATCGTGAACGAGTCGGTCTCAGGCCCTTACGCGGCGGCCCGACGCGCTCTACTCTGATCACGCTCAAGGTTACTCGCGAGTCACCAGCAACGAAGCGGGCCCCGGAGGACGCCGTGACGGACACCTACACGCTGATCGAAAACCGGCCGCCTTCGGTGGCGAACCTCTTCCTGGAACGGGTCGCGGCCACGCCCGATATCGAGGCCTATCGGTATCCGGTCCCGCCCGCCTCGGGCCAGGGTCCGGACGACTGGAAGGCCATCAGCTGGGCCGAGGCCGCCGACCGGGTCTACGCCGTGGCCGCCGGGCTGATCGCACTGGGCGTACGGCCCGAGGAGCGGGTGGCGCTGGCCGCCAACACCCGCGTCGAATGGATCCTCGCCGACCTCGGTGTGCTCTGCTCCGGCGCCGCGACCACCACGGTCTACCCGAGCACCAACGCCGAGGAGACCGGGTACATCCTCGCCGACTCCGGCAGCCGGGTGCTGATCGCGGAGGACGCCGGACAGCTCGCCAAGGCGCGTGAGCGGCGCGCGGAGCTGCCCGACCTGGCGCACGTCGTCGTCATCGACGACAAGGGCGTCGAGCCCGCGGACGACGACCCCGAGGACTGGGTGCTCAGCCTCGCCGAGCTGGAGAAACGCGGCGCCGCGTACCTGGAGAAGCACCCCGAGTGCGTCAAGGAGCGGGTCGCCGCGCTGCGCGCCGACCAGCTGGCGACGCTGATCTACACCTCCGGCACCACCGGCCGCCCCAAGGGCGTACGGCTGCCGCACGACTGCTGGTCGTACATGGCCCGCGCGATCCAGGCGACCGGGCTGGTCACCGAGGAGGACGTGCAGTACCTCTGGCTGCCGCTGGCGCATGTCTTCGGCAAGGTGCTGACCGCCGGGCAGATCGCGCTCGGGCATGTGATCGCCGTGGACGGCCGGGTCGACAAGATCATCGAGAATCTGCCGGTGGTGCAGCCGACGTACATGGCGGCCGTACCGCGGATCTTCGAGAAGGTCTACAACGGAGTCGCGGCCAAGGCCCGGGCGGGCGGCGGCGCCAAGTACAAGATCTTCCAGTGGGCCGCCGAGGTGGCCCGCGAGTACGCCAAGGCCTCGCAGGACAACTTCCAGCGCACCGGCAACGCCTCGGTGCCGTTCGCGCTCGGCGTCAAGCACAAGGTCGCCGACACCCTCGTCTTCGCCAAGCTGCGCGACGCCTTCGGCGGGCGGCTGCGCGCCGCGGTCTCCGGCTCCGCCGCGCTCTCCCCGGAGATCGGCTACTTCTTCTCCGGCGCCGGCATCCACATCCTGGAGGGCTACGGTCTGACGGAGTCCAGCGCCGCCAGCTTCGTCAACCCCGGCGAGGCCTACCGCACCGGCACGGTCGGCAAGCCGCTGCCCGGCACCGAGGTCCGGATCGCCGAGGACGGCGAGATCCTGCTGCGCGGCCCCGGCATCATGCAGGGCTACCACGGCCTGCCGGACAAGACCGCCGAGGTCCTGGAGGAGGACGGCTGGTTCCACACCGGCGACATCGGCGAGCTGTCGGCCGACGGCTATCTGCGGATCACCGACCGCAAGAAGGACCTCATCAAGACCTCGGGCGGCAAGTACATCGCACCGGCCGAGGTGGAGGGCCAGTTCAAGGCGGTCTGTCCGTTCGTCTCCAACGTGCTGGTGCACGGCGCCAACCGGAACTTCTGCACCGCGCTGATCGCCCTCGACGAGCCGACGATCATGGGCTGGGCCAAGGAGCACGGCCTGGCCGGCAAGTCGTACGCCGAGGTCGTCGCCACCGACCAGGTCCGCGAGCTGGTCGACGGCTACGTCGAGCGGGTCAACGAGGGGCTCCAGCGCTGGCAGCAGATCCGCAAGTTCCGGCTGCTGCCGCGCGACCTGGACATCGAGCACGGCGAGGTGACCCCCAGCCTCAAGGTCAAGCGGCCGGTGGTGGAGCGGACGTTCAAGGACCTGCTGGAGGAGATGTACGCGGGGGCACGGGAGGCGTAGGGGACGCGGGGGCGGTATGGGGAACGGGCCGGACTGCGCGGGCCCGTTCCCCATACTGCCCCCCGTATTGCGATCCCTGTATCGCGGCCCCCGTATCGCGCTCCCCGTACTGCCCCTCCCTCCAGGAAGCCCGCCCCATACCGCCTCGCACGCCGAGTCATACCGCCTCGCACGCCGAGTCATACCGCCTCGCATGCCGAGGTTCCCCGGGCCGCACTTGGCGCGTCGGCCAACTCCCCCGGCGCGTCAGCCGAATTGACCGCTGTGACCACCCACTTCCGTGACTCAGTGCTTATGGGTGCGCTCGTTCTGTCACTCTGTCGGTGGCGCATCCGGCGCTGTAGCGGAGCTGCTCGGGAGTTGCTCAATGCGGACGACCACTTCGTCTCCACGGGACGACGACGTCACGGCGACGCGCGCGACGACGGAAGGGGCCGGCGGCCCATCCGCGGCCGGACCCGCCGCCCGCTCGCTGCGGGCCAGCCTGCCGGGGGACCCGCAGGCCGCTGCCGCCGCCCGGCAGTTCGTCCGGGCCGCCTTCGCCGACTGGGCCGCCCAGCGGCTGCCCGGCACGGAGGGGCTCACCGATCGGCTCGCGGACGAAGCGGTCCTGCTGGTCAGCGAGTTGGTGACGAACGCGGTGGTGCACGCGGGCACCACCGTCGAGCTGCGCTGCCGACTGGAGGCGGCGGGCGAGCGGGACGACGAGGCCGACCCGGCTCCCCTCCTCGGCGTCATCATCGAGGTCTCCGACCACCATCCGGCACAGCCGATCCGCGCTCGTGCGCAACGCACCGCGTCCGGCAGCCCCGTATCCGACGGCTCCCTGTCCGACGGCTCCCTGTCCGGCGGCTGCCTGGTCGACGGCGCCGCCGCCGACGGTGACGGCTCCGAAAGCGGCGGCCACGGACTGCAGCTGATCAGCGCGGTCGCCGAATCCTGGGGCATCACTTACCGCCGGGCGATGAAGACCGTATGGTTCCGCCTGCCGGTGGACGCGCCGGACGCCGGCGCACGGCCCGAGCCGGAGATCGCCTACGCCGATCAGCTGCTGCAGCGCGAACTGCGGGCCGCCGAACTCCTCGCCCCCGCACCGCGCCGCGCCGCCCGCCGCGAGCTGGACGCCGACCGGGTCGAGACCGGCGCCCTGTCGTTCCTCGCCGAGGCCTCCGACCTGCTCTCCGGCCAGCTCGACGCCGATCAGGTCGCGGCACTCGCCGCCCAGCTGATCGTGCCGAGGCTCGCCGACTGGTGCGCCGTCTGGCTCTACGACGGCGACGGCGGCGCGCCCGGCCGGGGCATCGCGGCGAGCGGCGAGGAGCAGCGGCTCGCCCGTGTCTGGCACACCAGCGAGAGCCGGGTCGACTCGCTGCGCACGGCACTGGAGAAACAGCCGCCGGAAGTACCCGGCGCCGCCTCGCCGGGCCGCGCGCCCGCCGCGGTCCCCTGGCCCTGGCCGGACGAACCGGGGGGCGCGGAGCCGGGCGGCGCGGCGCTGGCCTGCCCGCTGGTCGCCGGCGGCCGCCGCCTCGGCACGCTGCTGCTCGGCCGGGGCGGACTGCCGCGCATCCCCGACGAGGTCGTCGTCCTGATCGAGGACCTGGCCCGGCGGGTCGCCCGCGCGGTGGCCACGGCACGCGCGTACAGCCGCCAGGAGCGCATCAGCCAGGTGCTGCAGCGCCGGCTGCTGCCCCGGGGGCGGGCGCAGGTGCCCGGCGTGGAGTCGGCGGTGGTCTACGAGCCGCGCGAGGGCGCCTGGGCGGGCGGCGACTTCTGGGACCTCTTCGACGCCGGGGACGGCCGCTGGTGCTTCGCGCTCGGCGACGTCTGCGGCAGCGGGCCCGAGGCGGCCGCGGTGACCGGGCTCGCCCGGCCGGTGCTGCGGCTGCTGGCCCGTGACGGCTTCGGCGTGGCGGAGGTGCTCGACCGGCTCAACAAGACCATGGCCAGGGAGGCGGCGGACTCGGTGGCGGCGGTCGCGGCGGCGGTGGCGGCGGCCGGCGCCGGGGCGGAGGCGCCGGTGGAGATCCGCGAGGAGGGCGAACAGGCCCGCTTCCTGTCGCTCCTCTACGGCGAGATCGTCCCGTACCCCGGTGGCTCGGGAGGCGCCCGCTGCACCCTCGCCAGCGCCGGCCACCCGCTGCCGCTGGTGCTGGGCGCGGACGGCGCGGTCCGGGTCGTCGCGGCACCGCAGATGCTGCTCGGGGTGGTCGAGGACGCCGCATACGTCAGCGAATCGTTTGACCTCTGCCCCGGCGAGACGCTGCTGTGCGTCACCGACGGGGTCACCGAGCGCCGCTCCGGGCGCCGGCTCTTCGACGACGAGGACGGCCTGGCCACGGCCCTCGCCGCCGGCGCAGGCCTCGGCGCCACCGCCCTGGCCGACCACATCCGCAACACGGTCCACGCCTTCGACCCGACCCCGCCCGACGACGACCTGGCCCTCCTGGTCCTCCAGGCGGCGAGCGGTCCGCCGTAGGGCGGGGCGGCATCCGGAGCGCGGGGCGCTTCCCGTAGGGCTGGTGCGAACAGATCCCGTAGGGGATGCCTGGGCCCCCTGCGGGGCCACAACGGGGTGGGCGGGGAGGCTATTCCCGCGGGCGTCGGGCCTGGGGCCGCCGGAGCGGGTGCGCGGGGAGCCGAAGGGCGGGCGGAGGCGCAGGAGGGCAGCAGAGCGATGTCCGCCCTCCGGGCAGCAGGCCCCCGGGACGTTCACCGGGACCCCCGACCGGGACCCCCGACCGGGACCCCGCACAGGCACCGTAAGGCGTTCCGCCAGGCTGCCGGGCCTCCTGCCAGGCCTCCTGCCAGGCGACCTGCCGGGCGCCCTGCCGGGCGTCCTGCCAGGCGTCCCGCCAGGTGAACCGTGCTCCGTGTCGTATGACGGACAATGGTTCCCATGCCTTCCGCACTGCCTGATGGTGAGCCGATGCCCGAGCACGGGGCGCTGCCCCGTCATGCCCTGGCGGGGGCGGCCGGGCGGCCCCTCGGCTTCTATCTGCATGTGCCGTACTGCGCGACCCGCTGCGGCTACTGCGACTTCAACACCTACACCGCGAGCGAGCTGCGCGGCTCCGGCGGCGCCCTGGCCTCCCGCGACAACTACGCCGACACCGTCGTCGCGGAGATCCGCCTGGCCCGCAAGGTGCTGGGCGACGACCCGCGCCCGGTCGAGACGGTCTTCGTGGGCGGCGGCACACCCACCCTCCTGCCCGCCGCCGACCTCGCCCGCATGCTGGCGGCCATCCGCGACGAATTCGGCCTCGCGCCGGACGCCGAGATCACCACCGAGGCCAACCCCGAGTCCGTCGACGCCCGCTACCTCGCCGAGCTGCGCGCGGGCGGCTTCAACCGCGTCTCCTTCGGCATGCAGAGCGCCCGGCAGCACGTCCTGAAGATCCTCGACCGCACGCACACCCCCGGCCGCCCCGAGGCCTGCGTCGCCGAGGCCCGCGCGGCCGGCTTCGCGCACGTCAACCTCGACCTGATCTACGGCACCCCCGGTGAGACCGACGACGACTGGCGGGCGTCCCTCGACGCCGCCCTGGGCGCCGGCCCCGACCACATCTCCGCCTACGCCCTGATCGTTGAGGAGGGCACCCAGCTGGCCCGACGGATCCGCCGCGGCGAGGTCCCGATGACCGACGACGACGTCCACGCCGACCGCTACCTGATGGCCGAGGAGAAGCTCTCCGCCGCCGGTTTCACCTGGTACGAGGTCTCCAACTGGGCCACCACCGAGGCCGCCCGCTGCCGCCACAACGAGCTGTACTGGACCGGCGCCGACTGGTGGGGCGCCGGCCCCGGCGCCCACAGCCACGTCGGCGGCGTCCGCTGGTGGAACGTCAAGCATCCGGGTGCCTACGCCCAGGCCCTGGCCGAGGGCCGCTCCCCGGGCGCGGGGCGCGAGGTGCTGGCCGACGAGGACCGCCGCGTCGAACGCATCCTGCTGGAGCTGCGGCTGTCGGACGGCTGCCCGCTCGGCATCCTCGCCCCTGCGGGGGCGCGTGCGGCGGCGCGGGCGCTGGCCGACGGGCTGCTGGAGCCGGCGCCCTACGAGGCGGGGCGGGCCGTGCTGACCCTGCGGGGACGGCTGCTGGCCGACGCGGTGGTGCGGGACCTGGTGGACTGATCACCCGGCTGAGTGATCCCACGGCGAGCCGCACCCCCGCTCCGGCGGACCCGCGCCCCGTCCCCACCCGCGTCACCCGTCCCCACCCGCGTCACCCCTCCCCCCGCGTCACCCGTCCCCGCCGACCGTGACGAAGTCGATCAACTCCTCGACCCGCCCGAGGAGTTGCGGCTCCAGGTCCTTGTAGGACCGTACGCAGGACAGGATGCGCTGCCACGCCGCCCCCGTGTTCTGCGGCCAGCCCAGCGCCCGGCACACCCCGGTCTTCCAGTCCTGGCCGTGCGGGACGGCGGGCCACGCCGCGATGCCCACCGACGACGGCTTCACCGCCTCCCACACGTCGATGTACGGGTGGCCCACGACGAGCACGTGCTCGCCCGTCACCTCGGCCGCGATCCGGGACTCCTTCGAACCGGGGACGAGGTGGTCCACCAGCACCCCCAGCCGGGCGTCCGGGCCGGGGGAGAAGCCGCGGACGATCGCCGGGAGGTCGTCGACGCCCTCCAGGTACTCCACGACGACGCCCTCGATGCGCAGGTCGTCACCCCAGACCCGCTCGACCAGTTCGGCGTCGTGCCGGCCCTCCACGTAAATGCGCCCGGCGCGTGCGACCCGGGCGCGGGCGCCGGGGACGGCGAGTGACCCGGAAGCCGTACGGGCGGGACCGTCCGGCGCCGGCCGGTGCTGCGGGCGCACGAGGGTGACGACCTTGCCCTCCAGCAGGAAGCCGCGCGGGGTCATGGGGAAGACGCGGTGCTTGCCGAAGCGGTCCTCCAGGGTGACCGTCGGCCCCTCGGCGGTCTTCTCGCAGCGGATCACGGCGCCGCAGAAGCCCGTGGTGACCTCCTCGACGACCAGATCGGGGTCGGCCGGCACCTCGGGCGCGGGGCGCTGCTTCTTCCAGGACGGGGTCAGGTCGGGGCTGTAGCGCTTGCTCTGCATGGGCCTGTTCTAGTACGAGTTCCCGGCGGCGGGACCCGATGACGGCGGGACCTGACCGCGGCGGGACCCGATCAGTCACGACAGGCCCCGGTCGGGGAGGGGCCGGCGCTCAGGACGGCGGGACGCCGAAGAGGGCGGCCAGGGCGTCGCGCTGGGCGCGGACGAAGGCGGCGTCCACCACGGCGCCGTGACCGGGGACGTACACCGCGTCCTCGCCGCCGAGGGCCAGCAGGCGGTCCAGGGCAGCGGGCCACTGCTGGGGCAGCGCGTCCGGGCCGGCCTGCGGTTCGCCGGACTCCTCGACCAGGTCGCCGCAGAAGACGATCTCGGCGGCGCCGTGCCGGCCGGGCACCAGGACCGCCAGGTCGTGGGCGGTGTGGCCGGGACCGACGTTGGCGAGCAGCACCTGCCGGTCGCCGAGATCGACGGTCAGCTGGCCGTGCACATGGTGGTGCGGGGCGACCAGCAGATCGGCGGCCTCCGCGGCGGCGTCCCGCGAGACGCCGTGGCGCATCGCGTCGTGCCGCAGCTCGTCCTTGCCGCGCCGGAGCAGCTCGCCCAGGCCGGCCGCGCCGAACACCTCGACGCCGGCGAAGGCGGCGGTGCCCAGCACATGATCGAAATGCGGATGGGTGAGCGCGACATGCGTCACTTCCCGACCCAGCACGCCACGGATCGCCCGGCGCAGATCCGCGCCGTCGCGGATGCTCGCACCGGTGTCCACGATCATGACGCCGGCCGAGCCGGTGATCACGCCGATCGTCTCGTCCCAGCCCGGCATCCGGCGCCTGGCGACACCGTCACCGAGCTGTTCCCACCCGGCCTCTTCCCAAGCAGTGCCCATACCGAGACGCTAGCTCCATCGCGATAGCGTTGCCCGGCGGATCGGCCGAACACGGTCATCGGGCGGGCGCCGCGCAAGGTCGCCCTTGCCGTGGCCGTGCTACCCGGCCGTACACTGGCTCCGGGTCTGGCACTCGGCTTGCGTGAGTGCCAGGAGTAACGAAACGGCGGACGGCCGGACTGGAGGTGCGCGGGATGCTCAGTGAACGCAGGCTCGAAGTGCTGCGCGCCATCGTCCAGGACTATGTCGGGACGGAGGAGCCGGTCGGCTCCAAGGCGCTCACCGAGCGGCATCAGCTGGGGGTCTCCCCGGCCACCGTCCGCAACGACATGGCAGCCCTGGAGGACGAGGGTTTCATCGCCCAGCCGCACACGAGCGCGGGGCGGATCCCGACCGACAAGGGCTACCGCCTCTTCGTCGACAAGCTGGCCGGCGTCAAGCCGCTGTCCAGCCCGGAGCGGCGGGCGATCCAGAACTTCCTGGACGGTGCCGTCGACCTCGACGACGTGGTGGGACGCACGGTACGGCTGCTGGCTCAGCTGACCCGGCAGGTCGCGGTCGTGCAGTACCCGTCGCTGACGCGGTCCACGGTCCGGCACGTCGAGCTGCTGGCACTGGCACCGGCCCGGTTGATGCTCGTACTGATCACGGACACCGGGCGGGTCGAGCAGCGGCTCATCGACTGCCAGACGCCGTTCGCCGAGACCTCGCTGGCGGACCTGCGGGCGCGGCTCAACAGCCGGGTCGTGGGACGCCGTTTCACGGATGTGCCCCAGTTGGTGCAGGATCTCCCGGAGTCCTTCGAACAGGACGACCGCGGCACGGTCTCGACAGTGCTGTCGGTGTTGCTGGAGACTTTGGTGGAGGAGACCGAAGAGCGGCTGATGATCGGCGGCACCGCCAATCTCACGCGCTTCGGGCACGACTTCCCCCTGACCATCCGTCCGGTGCTGGAGGCCCTTGAGGAGCATGTGGTGCTGCTCAAGCTCCTCGGCGAGGCCAAGGACTCGGGCATGACCGTACGTATCGGGCATGAGAATGCCCACGAAGGCCTGACGTCCACATCGGTCGTCACGGTCGGCTACGGTTCGGGCGACGAGGCAGTCGCCAAACTCGGCGTGGTCGGACCGACCCGCATGGACTACCCCGGAACGATGGGAGCGGTACGCGCAGTGGCACGTTACGTCGGACAGATCCTGGCGGAGTCGTAAGTGGCCACGGATTACTACGCGGTCCTGGGCGTACGGCGCGATGCCTCGCAGGACGAGATCAAGAAGGCGTTCCGCCGGCTGGCGCGCGAGCTGCACCCGGACGTGAACCCGGACCCCAAGACCCAGGAGCGGTTCAAGGAGATCAACGCCGCTTACGAGGTCCTGTCGGATCCGCAGAAGAAGCAGGTCTACGACCTCGGCGGGGACCCGCTGTCGCAGTCGGGCGGAGCCGGTGGCGGCGCGGGCGGCTTCGGCGCGGGCTTCGGCAACTTCTCCGACATCATGGACGCCTTCTTCGGCACGGCCTCGCAGCGCGGACCGCGCTCGCGCACCCGCCGCGGCCAGGACGCCATGATCCGGCTCGACGTCGAGCTGAACGAGGCGGCCTTCGGTACGACCAAGGACATCCAGGTCGACACCGCCGTGGTCTGCACGACGTGCACCGGTGAGGGCGCGGCGCCGGGGACCTCGGCGCAGACCTGTGACATGTGCCGCGGCCGCGGTGAGGTCTCGCAGGTCACCCGGTCCTTCCTCGGCCAGGTCATGACGTCGCGGCCGTGCCCGCAGTGCCAGGGCTTCGGCACGGTCGTGCCGACGCCGTGCCCCGAGTGCGCGGGCGACGGGCGGATCCGCTCCCGCCGCACGCTGACCGTCAAGATCCCGGCCGGTGTCGACAACGGCACCCGGATCCAGCTCGCGGGCGAGGGCGAGGTCGGCCCCGGCGGCGGACCCGCCGGTGACCTCTACGTCGAGATCCACGAGCTGCCGCACCCGGTCTTCCAGCGGCGCGGCGACGATCTGCACTGCACGGTCACCATCCCGATGACGGCGGCGGCGCTGGGCACGAAGTGCCCGCTGGAGACGCTGGACGGGGTGGAGGAGATCGATGTGCGGCCGGGCACCCAGTCCGGGCAGTCGATTCCGCTGCACCAGCGCGGGGTGACGCATCTGCGGGGCAACGGCCGCGGCGATCTCATCGTCCATGTCGAGGTGCAGACCCCGACCAAGCTCGATCCCGAGCAGGAGGAGCTGCTGCGGCGGCTCGCCAAGCTGCGCGGCGAGGAGCGGCCCACGGGCCAGTTCCAGCCGGGGCAGCAGGGGTTGTTCTCGCGGCTGAAGGACGCGTTCAACGGGCGGTAGGCCACGGCCCGAGCCGGCGCGCCCAGGCGCGTACCTGCGCCGAGCCCCTGATGCGGGGGCTCGGCGTTTCCCGTGACACGATGTGCTCATGTCCACCGCACTGACCGATCTCTGCCGCCATCCGATCGTGCAGGCGCCGATGGCGGGAGGCGGCTCCGGACCCGAGCTGGCCGCCGCCGTCTGCGGCGCCGGCGGTCTCGGCTTCCTCGCCGCCGGCTACAAGACCGCCGACGGCATGTACCAGGAGATCAAACAGCTGCGGTCGCTGACCGACCGGCCCTTCGGCGTCAATCTCTTCATGCCGCAGCCGTCCCTGGCCGACACCGCCGCCGTCGAGGTCTACCGCGAGCAGCTCGCGGGCGAGGCCGCCTGGTACGAGACCGAACTCGGCGAGACCGACGGGCCCAGCGACGACGGCTACGAGGCCAAGCTCGCGATACTGCGGGAGGACCCGGTGCCGCTGGTGTCCTTCACCTTCGGCTGCCCCTCGCGCGCCGTCCTCGACTCCTTCGCCAAGGTCGGTACGTACACCGTCGTGACGGCCACCACGGCGGCCGAGGCGCAGGCCGCGCAGTGGTCGGGCGCGGACGCGGTGTGTGTGCAGGGCGTGGAGGCCGGCGGCCACCAGGGCACCCACCGGGACGATCCGCACGCGGACGGGACCGGTGCGGGGCTGGGGCTGCTGGCGCTGCTCGGCCAGGTCCGCGAGGCCGTGCAGATCCCGGTGATCGCCGCGGGCGGGCTGATGCGCGGGGCGCAGATCGCCGCCGTACTGGCCGCCGGGGCGACGATGGCGCAGCTGGGGACGGCGTTCCTCGCCACCCCGGAGTCGGGCGCCAACCCGCTGCACAAGCAGGCGCTGAACAACCCCCTGTTCACGCATACGGAGTTGACCCGGGCGTTCTCCGGACGCCCGGCCCGCGGGCTGGTGAACCGCTTCCTGCGCGAACACGGCCCGTACGCCCCGGCCGCCTACCCCGCCGTCCACTACCTCACCTCCACCGTGCGCAAGGCCGCGGCCAAGGCGGGCGACGCGCAGGCCATGAACCTGTGGGCGGGGCAGGGGCACCGGCTGGCCAGGGAGCTGCCGGCCGGGCAGCTCGTCGAGGTCCTGGCGGCCGAAATCGACGCGGCACGGGCGGCGTTGGCCCTCCCCGGCGCCGGCGGGGCGTCATGACCGCGCCCGTCTTCCTCGTCGACTCGCTCGCGCAGGCACGCGCCGGCGGCACGCTGACCCTGGACGGCCCCGAGGGTCGGCACGCGGTGTCGGTGCGGCGGCTGCGGGCCGGCGAGGAGGTCGTACTGACGGACGGTCACGGGACCGGGGCCTACGGCACGGTCGCCTCCGTCGAGGGCAAGGACACGCTCGTCGTCGCCGTCGCGGAGCTGCGCACGGACGACCCGCCGGACCCGGTCATCACCGTCGTCCAGGCGCTCCCCAAGGGCGACCGCGGCGAGCTGGCCGTCGAGACGATGACCGAGACCGGTGTGGACGCCATCGTGCCCTGGCCGGCGGCGCGTTGCGTCACCCAGTGGAAGGGCGAGCGGGCCGCCAAGTCGCTGGGCAAATGGCGCGCCACGGCCCGTGAGGCGGGCAAGCAGTCCCGTCGGCTGACCTTCCCCGAGGTCGCCGACCCGCTGACGACGAAGCAGGTTGCCGCGCTGCTGGCCGACGCCGACTTCGCGGCCGTCCTCCACGAGGAGGGCAGCACTCCGCTGGCCACCGCCGAACTCCCCACCACCGGCCGCATCGTGCTCGTCGTCGGTCCCGAGGGGGGCGTCTCCCCGGAGGAGCTCGCCGTCTTCGCCGAGGCCGGCGCCAAGCCGTACCGCCTGGGTACGACCGTCCTGCGCACCTCCACCGCGGGCACGGCGGCGGCGGCCCTGCTGCTGGGGCGCACGGGCCGCTGGAGCTAGCTCCCCGAGGCCGCTGCCGAAAAGAATCGTCGCACGGCCCACTGACAACGCGGCGGGGGGGGGGGGGGGGCCGGGGGCCGCCGCGGGCGCCGGCCCGCGGGCGGGCAGGGCGCGCGGCCCGGGCGTGCCACCCCCCCCGCGCCGTACCCTAAAATTATTCGCCCCCCCGCCCACTCACCCGGGGGGGGGCCCCCCCCGGGCCCCCGGCCGGGCGCGCCCCACCGCCGTTCATGCAAGGGGCGGCCGGACCGTGCCGGCCGACGCCTCAGGCCAGCAGTTCCGCCTCCAGCGTGATGTTCTTGACGCCCGCCAGTGCCTGGCTCACCGGGCAGTTCTTCTTGGCGTCCTCGGCCGCCGCCTGGAAGTCCGCCTCGGACAGGCCGGGGACGCTGGCCTTGACGGTCAGGGCGATGGCGGTGATGCCCTCACCGGGCTGGAAGGTGACATCGGCCCGGGTGTCCAGGGACGCCACGGTGTAGCCCTTGCCCGCCAGGCCGTGGGAGAAGGCCATCGAGTAGCAGGAGGAGTGGGCCGCCGCGATCAGCTCCTCGGGGCTGGTGACGCCGTTCGGCTGCTCCGCGCGGGCGGGCCAGTTCACGTCGTACGTACCGATGTTGGAGGACGCCAGGGCGACGGTGCCCTTCCCCTCCAGGAGGTTGCCTTCCCAGTGGGTCTGGGCGGTGCGCGTGGTTGCCATGGTGCATAACTCCCGGTTGTGGGCGAAAGCGATCACCGGTCAGCTTAGTGATCCCCAAGGCCGTGTGGCGCCGATGGGCGGGGCGCGCCCGTTCCACCGCCGTGCCGACCGCCCGGTAGCATCCCAAGCCGTGCGTACCGTGCGCATGACGGATGACCCGGGAGGAGCCACCGGTGGCGGGAGAACCGCAGGCCGACTGCCTGTTCTGCAAGATCGTGGCGGGGGAGGTGCCGGCGACCATCGTCCGGGAGACCGAGACCACCGTCGCGTTCCGCGACATCAACCCCCAGGCCCCGACGCACGTCCTGGTGATCCCCAAGGTGCACTACCCGGACGCCGCCGCCCTGGCCGCCGCCGCACCGCAGGTCATCGCCGACATACTGCGCGAGTCCCGCGAGGTCGCCGCCGAGGACGAGATCGAGGAGGGGGGCTACCGGGTCGTCTTCAACACCGGCGCCGGCGCCGGCCAGACCGTCTTCCACGCGCATCTGCACGTCCTGGGAGGCCGCGGCCTCCAATGGCCCCCCGGATAGCCGACCGTGTCCGTACGCGAACTGGTCGTCCTCGGTACCGCGAGCCAGGTCCCCACGCGGCACCGCAACCACAACGGCTATCTCCTGCGCTGGGACGGCCAGGGGCTGCTCTTCGACCCCGGTGAGGGCACCCAGCGCCAGATGCTGCGCGCCGGGGTCGCCGCCCACGACCTCAACCGGATCTGTGTCACGCACTTCCACGGTGACCACTCGCTCGGCCTGGCGGGGGTGATCCAGCGGATCAATCTGGACCGGGTGCCGCACCCGATCACCGCCCACTACCCGGCCAGCGGGGAGCGCTTCTTCGACCGGCTGCGCTATGCCACCGCGTACCGGGAGACGGTCCGGCTGGTCCAGCGGCCGGTCGTCGAGGACGGTGAGCTGGACCGCTCGAAGTCGTATCTGCTGGAGGCGCGCAAGCTCTCGCACCCCGTGGAGTCCTACGGCTACCGCCTGGTGGAGCCGGACTCCCGCCGGATGCTGCCGGAGCGGCTGGCGGAGCACGGCATCACCGGGCCGGACGTCGGACGTCTGCAGCGGCTGGGCGAGCTGAACGGCGTCACCGTCGAGGAGGTCAGCGAACTTCGCCCCGGCCAGCGGTTCGCGTTCGTGATGGACACCCGGCTGTGCCCGGGGGTCCATGCGCTCGCCGAGGGCGTGGACATGCTCGTCATCGAGTCGACGTTCCTGGACGAGGACGTCCAACTGGCCGTGGACCACGGCCATCTGACCGCCGGGCAGGCCGCCGAGGTGGCCGCGCGGGCGGGCGTACGGCATCTGGTCCTGACGCACTTCTCGCAGCGGTACTCCGACCCCGAGGAGTTCGAGCGGCAGGCTCGGGCGGCCGGCTATACGGGCGAACTGACCATTGCCAGGGACCTGATGCGGGTGCCGTTGCCCAAGCGGCCCTAGGCGCCCGGTGGCCGCCTGCCGTGAGGCGGGACACCGGGCGCCCCGCCTCACGGCAGGCGGCGCATCGCCTTACGGCAGGTAGTACATCGGGTTCGGCAGCTTGAACGTCCGGTCGCCGGCGCCGCCGCTCAGGTCGCTGTACTGGTCCCCGAAGTTGGCGACGATGTTGTAGCCGAGGGACTCGATGTGCTTGCGGGTGCCCGACTTGTACTCGATGGTGGTGCAGGTGGCGCCGCAGGGCAGGTAGGCCGGCGGGTTCTCCTTGTTCTTCAGGTAGACGTGGGTGCGGTCCAGCGCCACGTCGTAGCCGACGTTCTTGAGGTTGCGCACGCTCCAGTCGCGCTGCGACTCCTTGCGGCCGGTGATGAAGAAGACCTCGGCGCCCTTGTCGTGCGCCCAGTTCACCAGGCGGTCCATGCCGAAGACCGGGTCCATGTCGGTGGTCTCCAGGTACTTGTCCTGGCTGGCCGGGGTGTAGTTGAAGCCGACCTGGAGCTCGTAGTTGTACGTGAGCAGGGTGGTGTCGTCCATGTCCAGGACGATGGCGGGCTTGGCGCGCCCGTCGCCCTTGGAGTGCTTGGCCAGGGCCTTGGTCAGGTAGGCGCGGGCCTTGGCCTCGATGCCGCGGACCTGGCGGGCGTAGTTGCTCTTCGGGGAGGCGTAGTGCTCGCCGTCGGCCGTCACCGTGTCGCCGTAGTACGCCTTGATCTTGTCCTGGACCTGCGTGAGGTTCGGGATCTCCTTGTCGGTGCGCGGCACGGAGTGTTCGGCGGTGGCCTGGCCTATGCCGAAGACCGCGGTGCCGGTGACGAGGGCGGCGACCGTCGTGGCGCCGAGGCGGGCGCGACGGGAGAGGGCGGGACGGAAGCGATCGAAACGGCGCATGCGCGGCTCCTTCAGGGGGGTGAGTGGTCACCGGTAGGTCTAACAGAGCCTTAAATGCCTATCTACGCGCGAAGATTCAATGATTGGCAAAGGCTCGGTCGGGTGGGTGGGTACGCCCAAGGGGACGCGCGGCCGTGGGTATTGACGGCCGGGATGTCCGATCCCTAGCCTCCGACTCCATCCATGGATGTCATCTACATACAGGAACGGTAGGGGTGTCGGTCGCGACGCCCCGGCCCGTAGGAGCCCCGGATGACCGACGCCAAGGACGCCCTCGCCATCGCCGAGGTCCGCCTCACCCCGATCCTGGTGGCCGATCCGCCGCTGCTGAACACCCAGGGCGTGCACCAGCCCTACACCCCCCGACTGATCATCGAGCTGACCACAAAAGGCGGTGCGACCGGCCTCGGTGAGACCTACGGGGACACCAAGTACCTCGATCTGGCCCAGCCGTTGGCGACCGCGCTGATCGGCCGATCGGTCACGGACCTGAACACTCTGCCCGCACTCGCCGCCGAGGTGTGCGGGGACTCTTCCCCAAGCTCTCCACTACGTCCGAGCAGGGGAGACCCCAACGCCGCGCAGCCCGCCGACGCGGTCGACGCCGGCGGGCTGCGCGGCGTCCAGACCGCCGGCAAGCTGCGGCTCTCGGTCCTCTCCGGCTTCGAGGTCGCCTGCCTCGACGCCTGGGGCAGGGCCGCCGGCCTGCCCGTCCACGCCCTGCTCGGCGGCAAGGTCCGCGACCGCGTGGAGTACAGCGCCTACCTCTTCTACCGGTGGGCGCAGCACCCGGGCGGCCGCGGGGAGCGCGACGACTGGGGCGCGGCGCTCGACCCGGCCGGCGTCGTCGCGCAGGCCCGCCGGTTCGCCGACACCTACGGCTTCACGTCCTTCAAGCTCAAGGGCGGGGTCTTCCCACCCGCGCAGGAGGTGGCGGCGATCAGGGCGCTGGCGGCCGCGTTCCCCGGGCGGCCGCTGCGGCTGGACCCCAACGGCGCCTGGAGCGTGGCGACGTCGCTGCGGGTCGCCGACGAACTGCACGACGTCCTGGAGTACCTGGAGGACCCCGCGAGCGGCACGGACCGTATGGCGCGGGTGGCGGCCGGACTGCGCGGAGCGGGGCGGGCCGCCGGGGGACCGGACGGGAGCGGGCGGCGGGCGGGACCGCCGCTGGCCACGAACATGTGCGTGACGACCTTCGACGAGATCGCCGCGGCCTTCACCCGGGGCGCCGTCCAGATCGTGCTCTGCGACCACCACTACTGGGGCGGACTGCGCCGCACCCGCGAACTCGCCGCCGTCTGCCGTGCCTTCGGCGTCGGTCTGTCCATGCACTCCAACACCCACCTGGGCATCAGCCTCGCCGCGATGACCCAGGTCGCGGCGACCATGCCGGATCTCGCCCACGCCTGCGACACCCACTACCCCTGGCAGACCGAGGACGTCCTGACCGAGCGGCTCACCTTCCACGGCGGCCGGGTGGACGTCGGCGACGCCCCCGGCCTCGGCGTCACCCTCGACCGCGACCGGCTCGCCGCGCTGCACCGCCGCTGGCTCGCCGACGACGGCGGCCTGCGCGACCGCGACGACGCCGCCGCCATGCGGCGCGCCGATCCCGACTGGACCGCCCCCGCCGTCCCGCGCTGGTGACCTCCGTGCGCGCGCTCCCGGCCCGAGATCACGGACCCGGCCGTGGTCCTGCGCACGGTAGCCCCGCACGCGTACGGTGAGGCACGGCTCAGTGGCAGTGTGCGCCACAGTGGTCCCGTATGTGATCTTTGAAAGGGGCTGTTCCGATGGCACAGGAAGTGCGCGGCGTGATTGCGCCGGGGAAGAACGAACCGGTCCGGCTGGAGACGATCCTGGTGCCGGATCCGGGTCCCGGCGAGGCCGTGGTGAAGGTCCAGGCGTGCGGGGTGTGCCACACCGATCTGCACTACAAGCAGGGCGGCATCAACGACGAGTTCCCGTTCCTGCTCGGGCACGAGGCGTCCGGAGTGGTGGAGTCGGTCGGCCCCGGTGTCACCGACGTCGCGCCGGGCGACTTCGTCGTCCTCAACTGGCGGGCGGTGTGCGGGGCGTGCCGGGCCTGTCTGCGCGGCCGCCCCCAGTACTGCTTCGACACCCACAACGCCCGCCAGAAGATGACGCTGAAGGACGGGACCGAGCTGAGCCCTGCCCTCGGCATCGGGGCCTTCGCCGACAAGACGCTGGTCGCCGCCGGACAGTGCACCAAGGTCGACCCGGAGGTGTCGCCCGCGGTGGCCGGTCTGCTGGGCTGCGGGGTGATGGCGGGCATCGGCGCCGCCATCAACACCGGCGGGGTCGGGCGCGGTGACTCGGTCGCCGTCATCGGCTGCGGCGGAGTGGGCGACGCCGCCGTGGTCGGCGCGCGGCTGGCCGGGGCGGCCAGGATCGTCGCGGTGGACATCGACGACCGCAAGCTGGCGACCGCGCGCACCATGGGCGCCACACACACCGTCAACTCCCGTACCACCGACCCCGTCGAGGCGATCCGCGAGCTGACCGGCGGCTTCGGCGCGGACGTCGTCATCGACGCGGTCGGCCGGCCGGAGACCTACCGGCAGGCGTTCTACGCCCGCGACCTGGCCGGGACCGTCGTCCTGGTGGGCGTCCCCACCCCGGAGACGACCCTGGAGCTGCCCCTGCTGGACGTCTTCGGCCGCGGTGGCGCCCTCAAGTCCTCCTGGTACGGCGACTGCCTGCCCTCACGCGACTTCCCGATGCTGATCGACCTGCACCAGCAGGGCCGGATCGACCTCGGCGCCTTCGTCACCGAGACCATCGGCATCGACGAGGTCGAGCGGGCCTTCGAGCGGATGGCCGCCGGCGACGTGCTGCGTTCGGTGGTGACGCTCTGATGACGGCCCGCGTCGACCACCTGGTCACCTCCGGAACCTTCTCGCTCGACGGCGGCACCTGGGACGTCGACAACAACGTCTGGATCGTCGGCGACGACGACGAGGCGATCGTCATCGACGCCGCCCATGACGCCGGGGCCATCCTGGCGGCGCTCGGCGGCCGGACGCTGCGCGCGATCATCTGCACCCACGCGCACAACGACCACATCGACGCCGCCCCCGCGCTGGCGAACCGCACCGGCGCCCGGATCCATCTGCACCCCGCCGACCTGCCGCTGTGGCAGCAGACCCACCCGGACACCGCGCCGGACACGGAACTGGCGGACGGACAGGTCCTGACCATCGCCGGTACGGACCTGCACGTGCTGCACACCCCGGGCCACGCACCCGGCGCGGTCTGCCTCTACGCGCCCGACCTGCGCACGGTCTTCACCGGCGACACCCTCTTCCAGGGCGGCCCCGGCGCCACCGGCCGGTCCTTCTCGGACTTCCCGACGATCGTCGACTCGATCCGGGACCGGCTGCTGACCCTGCCACCGGAGACGGCGGTACGCACCGGCCACGGCGACCCGACCACGATCGGTGCCGAGGCCCCGCACCTGGACGAGTGGATCAAGCGCGGGCATTAGGGGGTGGGCGAACACATCCCTTAGGGGGCGGGCGGGCCCCTTGCGGGCCTCAACGGGGTGGGGGCGGGTGGCATTCCCGGGGGTCACGCCCCGGTGGCCGCCCGCCGCAGAATGCGGGCGGCCACCGCGGGGGAGTCCACCAGCGGATGCAGCGCCAGCGCCCGTAGCGCCGCGCCGGCGTCCTTGCCCACCGCGGCCTGGACCGTCGCCCGCTCCACCGCCTTGACCTGCAGCATCAGTCCCAACTGGTCCTCCCGCAGCGGCGCGCAGGGCAGCGGGCGGGCGCCGCGGGCGGTCACCTCGCACACCGTCTCCACGATCGCGTCCGGCGCCAGCTGCGGCACCGTCGTGCCGTTGCGGACGTTGAGGATCAGCCGGGTCCCGCTGTCGCCCACGATGGCGTGCATCAGGGCCAGCGCCACCCGGTCGTAGCCACCGCCCTCCAGGTCGTGGCTGTCGCGCTGCCAGCCGCCGCTGGCCTCCCGGCTGTGCGCCATGTACGTCTCCTCGCGCTCCAGCCGCGTCCGCTCCCACAGCGCGTACACCGCCTCCGGGCCGCCGGCCGCGGCGGCCCGCTCGAAGAAGCCGCCCTGCTGCTGGTCGAGGAACTCGCCGCGGGTCTCGGGGGTGTCCCGTACCGAGGCGAGGGTCTCGCGGCGGAAGTAGTAGTAGTGCAGGTACTCGTTGGGGAGCGCGCCCAGGGTGCGCAGCCAGTCCGGGCCGAAGAGCCGGCCCTCCTCGAAGGAGCCCAGCGCCCTGTCGTCGGCGAGCAGCCCCGGCAGCAGCTCCTTGCCCTGAAGCGTCAACGACCGCAGCCAGCCCAGGTGGTTGAGCCCCACGTAGTCGTAGCCGACGTCGCCGTGCTCGAAGGCCGCCGGGTCCGCCCCGGCCGCCCGGGCCGCCCGGCGCACCAGCCCCACGGGTGAATCGCAGATCCCGATGACGCGGTCGCCGAGCACCTGGGACATCGCCTCGGTGACCATGCCCGCGGGGTTGGTGAAGTTGATGACCCAGGCGTCCGGGGCGAGCGCCGCGACCCGTTCGGCGATGTGCAGCGCCACCGGGATCGTCCGCAGGCCGTACAGGACGCCGCCCGCGCCGACCGTCTCCTGGCCGAGCACCCCCTCGGACAGCGGGATCCGCTCGTCGCGGATCCGGCCGGCGGTACCGCCCACCCGTATCGCGGAGAAGACGAAGTCGGCGCCGGCCAGCGCGTCGTCCAGCCCCGTCGCGACCCGTACGGGCACCGGCGCCCGGTGCCCCTGTGCCAGCCGCGTCAACACCTCGGCGATCACCGCCACCCGGCGGGTGTCGGTGTCCTGCAGCACCACTTCGGAGACGGATCCCGTCGCGTCGGCCAGCAGCGCGCGGTAGACCAGCGGCACCCGGAAACCGCCGCCGCCGAGAATCGTGAGCCTCATGAGGCGGAACGTACCGCAGCATCAGGCACACTGGCGGCACGTGCTGATATGAGAGGGGCGTGCACGGTGAGCAGCCGACGCGATGTCCATCCGCCCGCGGGCCCGGCCGAAGTGCCACCGGCCCTCGATCCGCTGGCCGAGGTGCGCGCCGAGGGCGATCCGCACACCGACGTCTACCTCACCGGCACGGTCTTCTTGGACATCGTCTTCACCGGCCTGGATTCCGCGCCGGTGCGCGGCACCGAGTCCTGGGCCCGCGGGATGGGCTCCAGCCCCGGCGGCGTCGCCAACATGGCCACCGCGCTGGCCCGGCTGGGGCTGCGCACGTCCCTCGCCGCGGCCTTCGGCGACGACAAGTACGGCGAGTACTGCTGGGAGGCGCTCGAACAGGGCGAGGGCATCGACCTGGCGCTGTCGCGCACGGTCCCCGGCTGGCACTCCCCGGTGACGGTCTCCATGGCGTACGAGGGCGAGCGCACGATGGTCTCGCACGGCCATGAGGCCCCGCCGCCCGACTTCGCCTTCGACGGCAAGCACGCGCCGGGCTGCCCGCCGCCGTCCCGCGCCTGCGTCGCCTCGCTCGTACCGGGCCGCCGGGAGGGCTGGCTGGGCTGCGCGGCGGGCCGCGGCAGCCGCATCTTCGCGGACGTGGGCTGGGACGACAGCGGCCGCTGGGACCCGGCCGACCTCGCCGACCTCGAACACTGCGAGGCGTTCCTGCCCAACGCGGAGGAGGCGATGCGCTACACCCGTACGGACTGCCCGCGCGCGGCCGCCCGCAAGCTCGCCGACCTGGTGCCGCTCGCGGTCGTCACGCTGGGGTCGGAGGGGGCGTACGCGGTGGACGGGCGGACCGGCGAGAGCGCCGAGGTGCCCGCGATCGCGGTGGAGGCGCTGGACCCCACCGGCGCCGGCGACGTCTTCGTCGCGGGATTCGTCACCGGCACCCTGGCCGACTGGCCGCTCGCCGACCGGCTGGCCTTCGCGGGGCTGAGCGCCGCGCTGTCGGTGCAGGAGTTCGGCGGTTCGCTCTCCGCGCCGGGCTGGGCGGAGATCGCGGCCTGGTGGCGGCAGGTGCGGGCCTACGAGACCGGCACAGCGGGCGCGCTGCGCCGCCAGTACGCCTTCCTCGACGAGGTGCTGCCCGCGGCCTACCGGCCCGCTCCGCTGGCCCGTGCCGTCCCCACGATCGGCTTCCGCCGCCCGGCCTGAGCTGCGCCGACGGCGGGCCCGCGGCCTTCGCCGGTCGGAGCGGCCGGGAAAAGCCCTCGGGCTTGTCAGTGCCCCGTCGTACTCTTGTAGCGCAAGGAGTCAGTGCAGGCAGGCACCTCTGAGGGCTCCTCCGATGAGCAAAGGATGGGGGTTGAGCAGGCCTCGAGCCGCCCTATGACCCAGACACCCACGCAACCGCAGGCGTCCGCCCAGTTCACCGTCCCGGCCAAGCACCCGATGGTCACGGTCCTGGGGTCCGGAGACTCGCTACTGCGCGTGATCGAGAAGTCCTTCCCGGCGACCGACATCCATGTCAGGGGCAACGAAGTCAGCGCTGTCGGCGACGCCCGGGAAGTCGCCCTCATCCAGCGCCTTTTCGACGAGATGATGCTGGTGCTCCGCACCGGACAACCGATGACGGAGGACGCGGTGGAACGCTCGATCGCCATGCTGCGCGCGGCGGAGGACGGCGGGGGCGCGGTGAGCGAGACGCCCGCCGAGGTGCTCACCCAGAACATCCTCTCCAACCGCGGGCGCACGATCCGGCCCAAGACCCTCAACCAGAAGCGCTACGTCGACGCCATCGACAAGCACACCGTCGTCTTCGGCATCGGCCCGGCCGGCACCGGCAAGACGTATCTGGCCATGGCCAAGGCCGTCCAGGCGCTGCAGGCCAAGCAGGTCAACCGCATCATCCTGACCCGCCCCGCGGTCGAGGCCGGCGAGCGGCTGGGCTTCCTGCCCGGCACCCTCTACGAGAAGATCGACCCGTATCTGCGGCCGCTCTACGACGCGCTGCACGACATGCTCGACCCCGACTCCATCCCGCGCCTGATGGCCGCGGGCACGATCGAGGTCGCGCCGCTGGCGTACATGCGCGGCCGGACGCTCAACGACGCGTTCATCATCCTCGACGAGGCGCAGAACACGAACCCCGAGCAGATGAAGATGTTCCTCACCCGCCTCGGGTTCGACTCCAAGATCGTCATCACCGGCGATGTCACCCAGGTCGACCTTCCGGGCGGTACGAAGAGCGGTCTGCGCCAGGTCCGGGAGATCCTGGACGGCGTCGACGACGTGCACTTCTCCCTGCTCACCAGCCAGGATGTGGTCCGCCACAAGCTGGTCGGCCGTATCGTCGACGCCTACGAGAAGTACGACAGCCGCAACGGCCAGTGAGCCGGACGCACCGAGCGAACGAGAAGTGAGAAGCAACGCCCCCATGTCCATCGACGTCAACAACGAGTCCGGTACGGACATCGACGAGCAGGCCATCCTGGACGTCGCCCGCTACGCCGTCGCCCGGATGCGTATCCACCCGCTCTCCGAGCTGTCCGTCATCGTGGTGGACGCCGAGGCCATGGAGCAGCTCCACATCCAGTGGATGGACCTGCCGGGCCCGACCGATGTCATGTCCTTCCCGATGGACGAGCTGCGTCCGCCGGCCAAGGACGACGAGGAGCCCCCGCAGGGGCTCCTCGGTGACATCGTGCTGTGCCCGGAGGTCGCCAAGAAGCAGGGCGAGGAGGCGCCGACCGGGCACAGCATGGACGAGGAGCTCCAGCTGCTGACCGTCCACGGCGTGCTCCACCTCCTCGGCTACGACCACGAGGAGCCGGACGAGAAGGCCGAGATGTTCGGCCTGCAGGCGGCGATCATCGACGGCTGGCGTGCCGAGCGGGGCCTGACCGGCCCGTCGCCCGCCCCCACCGTCACCTGACGGTGCCGCGATGACCACCCAGCTGATCGCGGTCGCGGTCCTGCTCGTCGTGATCGCCTGGCTCGCCGCCTGCGCGGAGGCGGGCCTGGCCCGTACCACCAGCTTCCGCGCCGAGGAGGCGGTCCGCTCCGGGCGCCGCGGCAGCACCAAGCTGGCCGCGGTGGCCGCCGATCCCACCCGCTACCTCAATGTCGCGCTGCTGGTGCGGGTCGGCTGCGAGATGGCCGCCGGTGTCCTGGTCACCTACGCCTGCCTGCGCTCCTTCGACGAGACCTGGGAGGCGCTGACCGTCGCCATCGGCGTGATGGTGCTGGTCTCCTACGTCGCGGTCGGCGTCTCGCCGCGGACGATCGGCCGCCAGCATCCGCTGAACACCGCCACGGCCGCCGCGTACGTCCTGCTGCCGCTGGCCCGCGTCATGGGCCCCATCCCGCAGCTGCTGATCCTCATCGGCAACGCCCTGACCCCCGGCAAGGGCTTCCGCAAGGGCCCGTTCGCCTCCGAGGCGGAGCTGCGCTCCCTGGTCGACCTCGCCGAGAAGGAGTCGCTGATCGAGGACGAGGAGCGCCGGATGGTGCACTCGGTCTTCCAGCTCGGCGACACCCTCGTCCGCGAGGTGATGGTGCCGCGTACGGACCTGGTCGCCGTCGAGCGCTTCAAGACCATCCGCCAGGCGCTGACCCTCGCCCTGCGCTCGGGCTTCTCCCGGATCCCGGTGACCGGCGAGAACGAGGACGACATCGTCGGCGTGGTCTACCTCAAGGACCTCGCCCGGAAGGTCCACATCAGCCGCGACGCCGAGACCGAGCTGGTCTCGACGGCCATGCGGCCCGCCGTCTTCGTCCCCGACACCAAGAACGCCGGTGATCTGCTGCGCGAAATGCAGCAGGACCGCAATCACGTCGCGGTGGTCATCGACGAATACGGCGGCACCGCCGGAATCGTGACCATCGAGGACATCCTCGAGGAGATCGTCGGCGAGATCACCGATGAATACGACCGCGAATTGCCGCCGGTCGAGGATCTCGGTGACGGCCGCTATCGCGTCACCGCCCGCCTGGACATCGGCGACCTCGGTGAGCTCTACGGCCTGCCCGAGCTGGACGACGAGGACGTGGAGACCGTCGGCGGACTGCTCGCCAAGCTCCTGGGCCGGGTCCCGATCGCCGGCGCCACCGCTGAGGTGGACCTCTCCGGTGCGGACGCCGATGCGGGGCTGACCGCGCTCCGGCTGACGGCCGAGTCGCCGGCCGGCCGCCGCAACAAGATCATCACGGTGGTCTGCGAGCCGGTCCGCGCCAAGGTCGCCGGCGAGGCCGGGGAACTCTCCGGGTAATCCCCGGAGAATTCGGGAGCGTTCTCCGCCGTCGATGTGCAGAAATTTGCACACGGCGCATAGGTGCAGAAAATTGCACCTGGGCACTTATCTCCAGTGCACCAGAAATGTTCTGCAAGTCATCGCCGAGGGGGCTGGATTCTTCCCCGCGTGCCATGGAAGGATCTTCGAGTGGCCGTCGTAATGCGGCCGCCATGCGTGAGAGAAATCGTCTGAGAAATCTTGCAGCGCAGGTTGCCCCGGCTACGGGGGTACCGGGGCAACCACCTTCTTCCTCCTCAGCCGCGGCGGGCCGTCCGCGCCGTCCGCAGTCCGGCCGCCACCAGCAGGGCGACCACGGCCACCAGCGCCGCGTCCAGGCCCAGCCCCAGCTCGATACCGCCGAGGGTGGCGTCCGCGAGGCCGCCGCCCCCGTCCCGCAGCGCGGCGATACGGGCCGAGGCCACCGCGCTCAGCAGCGGAATGCCCACGGTCAGGCCCAGCTGCTGGGAACTGGTGACCAGGCCGGTCGCCAGGCCCTGCCCGGTGTCCGGGACACCGGAGGTGGCGGTCACGCCGTAGGAGACGATCGCCCACAGGTGGCCCAGGCTGGCGAGGGTCACCCCGACGAGGGCCAGCCACAGGCCGCTCGCGGTGCCCAGGCCCAGCAGCGCGGCGGTGAAACCGGCCTGCAGCAGCAGTCCGGTCAGCAGTGTGCGTCGGGCGCCGAGCCGGCCGATGACCCTGGGCGCGAGGACCCCGGCGACCGCCGAGACCGCGCCCTGCACACCGAAGACCAGGCCGGTCCGGAACGCGGACAGCCGCAGCACCTCCTGCAGGTAGAGGGTGAGCAGGAAGATGACGGCGCTCATCATCGCGAAGGTCGTCAGACCCGCCAGATTGCCCCAGGCGACCGTACGGCGGCGCAGCATCGGCAGCGACACCAGCGGCTGTTCGGCCCGCGACTCCACGATCACGAAGGCGGTCAGCAGCGCCACCCCCGCCACCAGCGTCACGATCACGTCCGGGCGGCCGAAGCCCCGCTGGGCGGCGGTGGACAGGGCGTAGATCAGCGACAGCAGTCCGCCGGTGACGGTGACCGCCCCGGGCACGTCGATCCGCGGCCGCGAAGGGTGCCGGGACTCGGGCAGCAGCGCCGGCGCCGCGGCCAGTACCGCCACCCCGGCCAGCGACAGCAGGCCCATCGTGGAGCGCCAGCCGAGCACGTCCGTCATCATCCCGCCCAGCACCATGCCGATGGTGAAGCCCGTCGACATCAGCGTCCCGCTGATGCCCAGCGCGCGTTCGCGCTGCGGCCCCTCGGCGAAGGTGGTGGTCAAAAGCGACATCCCGGTGGGCACGATGATCGCCGCACCCAGGCCCTGGAGCGCCCGCCCGCCGAGGAAGGCCGCCGGGGACCACGCCAGCGCGGCCAGCACCGAGGCCGCGGTGAACAGCGCGAGCCCGGTCAGGAACAGCCTGCGCCGCCCGAAGAGATCGGCGATCCGGCCGAACAGCAGCAGAAAGCCGCCCGAGGGCAGCGCGAACGCGGTCACCGCCCACTGCAGATCGGCCTGCCCCATGCCCAGGTCCTTGCCGAGCACGGGCAGCGCCACGTTCAGGATGGAGAAGTCCAGCGCGATGACGAACTGCGCGGCGCACAGCAGGAGCAGGACCAGCCGGTCGCGCGGCGTCAGCCGCGCGCCGGCGTCGGCGGCGGCGCGGTCGACGGGCCGGGCGGGGTCGGCCGGCGCGCCCGCCGGCCGGGTATCGGGTGCGAGGGAGGTGTCGGTTGTCGGCATACGACGAGCCTGTGGGCCCGGAACACGCGGTGGGGAGCGGGAACTTATCGTGGTGTCCGCACCACCAGCCACGCAGACAGGGGGAGAAACGTGGCCCCGAACACCGCCGCCCACGACACCTCGCGCCGACGCCAGGAGCTGCGCGACTTCCTGATGAGCCGCCGCGCCCGGGTCACCCCGGCCGAGGCGGGCCTGCCCGACGGCGGCCGCCGCCGCACACCAGGACTGCGCCGCGAGGAGGTCGCCGTCCTCGCCGGGGTCGGCGCGTCCTGGTACCAGTGGCTGGAGCAGGGCCGCGACATCACCGTCTCGCCGCAGGTGCTGGACGCGGTCGCCCGGGTGCTGCGGCTCAACGGCGCCGAACGGCGGCATCTGTACGTACTGGCCGGGCTGAACCCGCCGCTGCGGCAGGACGCCGAGGAGCCGGGCATGACGGATGTCTGCGCGGGCCTGCAGCGGCTGATCGACGCCTGGATGCCGTTCCCGGCGCACATCATGGACCCGTACTGGAACACCATCGCCTACAACGAGGCGGCGCACCTGGTCATGGGGCACGGCCGCCCCGGCGTCTCCCCCAACTGCCTGATCGCCTTCTTCACCGACCCCGTGTACCGCGCACGGGCCGCCAGCTGGGAGGCGAACGCCCCGCTGGTCGTCGCGCAGTACCGCGCCGCGTGCTCGGCGCGCCCCGGCGACGAGGGCTTCGACGAGATCGTCCGCGAGGCCTCCGCGCTCAGTGCGGATTTCTGCGAGCTGTGGGCGCGCGGCGATGTGCAGGACGGTGGCCAGCTCCACAAGGAGATGGACCATCCGCTGGTCGGCGCCCTGCGGTTCGAGACCACCCAGCTGCGGATCCCGGTCCGGCCGGACCTGAACATCGTGCTGCACAACGCGTGCCCGGAGACCGACACCGCGACGAAGCTTCAGTGGATGACCTCGCCTGAGGGCCGGCGGGGAGGGATGTACTCGGTGGCGGGGTGATCCCCGTACGGCCGCCGGGGCGGCGACGCATATGCTCGCCCGTATGACCGAAGCCGCACCGCTGGACCCCGAAGACCGCAAGATCATTACGCTCGCGCGTTCGGCACGGGCGCGCAACGGCGTGCCCGAGGGCGCCGCCGTGCGTGACGAGACCGGCCGCACGTACGTCGCCGGCACCGTCGCCCTGGACTCGCTCAAGCTCAGCGCGCTGCAGACCGCCGTCGCGATGGCCGTCGCCAGCGGGGCGACGTCCCTGGAGGCCGCGGCCGTGGTCACCGACGCCGAGGGCGCCGCCGACGCGGACCGTGCGGCCGTACGGGACCTCGGCGGCCCCGCGACGCCCGTCCTGGTCGCCGGCCCCGACGGCACCCTGCGCGCCGCGGTCCCGGCGGGCGAGTAGCACGTACCCGGCCGCGGGACGCGCGGGAGCGGACCCGCACGAGGGACCCCCGCATCCGCCGTGTGCCGCGGCCCCACACCGCACTGATCATCGCCCGGCGTGGTCGGAGCGGCGCCGTGGATCGGGGAGAATGGGCGCCATGAGCGTTCGTACAGACTCCTCCGCCCCGCACCGCGCCGGCTTCGCCTGCTTCGTCGGCCGCCCCAACGCGGGCAAGTCCACCCTCACGAACGCTCTCGTCGGGACGAAGGTGGCGATCACCTCCAACCGCCCGCAGACCACCCGCCACACGGTGCGCGGCATCGTGCACCGTCCCGAGGCCCAGCTGGTCCTCGTCGACACACCGGGTCTGCACAAGCCGCGCACGCTGCTCGGCGAGCGCCTCAACGACGTCGTCCGCACCACCTGGTCCGAGGTCGACGTGATCGGCTTCTGTCTGCCCGCCGACCAGAAGATCGGCCCCGGCGACCGCTATATCGCCGGTGAGCTGGCCGACATCAAGAAGACCCCCAAGGTCGCCATCGTCACCAAGACCGACCTGGTCGACTCCAAGGCGCTGGCCGCCCAGCTGATCGCGATCGACCAGCTCGGCAAGGAGCTGGGCATCGAGTGGGCCGAGATCATCCCGGTCTCGGCGGTGGGCGACACCCAGGTCTCCCTCCTCGCCGACCTCCTCGTCCCGCTGCTCCCGGAGGGCCCCGCGCTCTACCCGGAGGGCGACCTCACCGACGAGCCCGAGCAGGTCATGGTCGCCGAACTGATCCGCGAGGCCGCCCTGGAGGGCGTACGCGACGAGCTGCCGCACTCGATCGCGGTGGTCGTCGAGGAGATGCTGCCGCGCGCGGACCGCCCCGCCGACAAGCCCCTGCTCGACATCCACGCCAACGTCTACATCGAGCGCCCCAGCCAGAAGGGCATCATCATCGGCCCCAAGGGCAAGCGCCTGAAGGAGGTCGGCACCAAGTCCCGCAAGCACATCGAGGCGCTGCTGGGCACGCCGGTCTTCCTCGATCTGCACGTCAAGGTGGCCAAGGACTGGCAGCGCGACCCCAAGCAGCTGCGCAAGCTCGGCTTCTGAAAGGCCCCTGGGACAGGCCCCTGGGACAGGCCCTACGCCACGCCCCGGATCCGCCGCACCAGCAGCGCCCCCACCAGCCCGATCGCCGCCGCCACGCCGTACAGCGCCCGGTAGCCGCCGAGGTGGCCGACGATCGGCGCGGCCAGGGCCGGGGCGGCCACCTGCGGCAGCGAGTTGGCGATGTTGATGATGCCGAGGTCCTTGCCGCGGTGCGCGGCGGCCGGCAGCACCTCGGTCATCAGCGCGAGGTCGACGGAGGTGAAGACGCCGAATCCCAGGCCCAGCAGCGCCGCGGCGCACACCGCCCCCGGCCACGTCTGCCACACGGCCAGCAGCCCGGTGGCCACCGTCATGATCACCCCGGCCCACAGTACGAACGGCTGCCGCCGCCCCGCCCGGTCCGACCAGATCCCGCCCACCACGACCGTGGCCAGCAGGGTGACGCCGTTGACGGCGGTCAGCACCAGCACCCCGCCGCCCGGGTCCGGCCGCCGCAGCACATCCCGCAGGTAGTACAGCAGGTACAGCAGCGCCAGCGAGTTCCCGAGGTTGACCAGGAACCGGGTCAGCCAGGCCCAGCCCAGGTCGGGATGGCGGCGCGGGCTGATCCAGAACCCGCCGAGGAACGCCCGCCAGGTCAGCGCCGGCCGCCGCGCCGCCGGCAGCACCGGATCCCGGTGCAGCAGCACGTACGGCAGCGTCCCCAGCACCGCGAACCCGGCGCAGGCCAGATAGCCGCCGACCACCCCGCCGCCGGCCGTCGCCAGCCCCGTCCCGGCCACCACGCCCAGAATCTGCGCGGCCCCCAGCCAGCCGCCCACCGCCCCCCGCTGCCGGTGCGGCACCCGGTCGGGCACCGCGGCGGTGATCGCCGCGAACGCCGCGTTCAAGGTGAGCTGCACCAGGCACCATCCCACCGCCATCCCCGGCACGCTCCGGGCCCCCGCCAGCAGCACCAGGGCCCCGGCCCCGCCCGCGACCCCGGCGACGATCCACGGCGTCCGCCGCCCGAACCGCGACGTCGTACGGTCCGACAGCGCCCCGAACAGCGGGTTGGCGACCATCGAGACGGCGGCCCCGGCCCCCGCCACCCACGCCAGCACCGACTCCTTGGCGGTGCCCGCCGGCGCCAGCTCGGCCGCCTGCCACGCGAGCAGGATCTGCAGCGGCCCGTACCATCCGACCCAGATGGCCCCGTTCGCCAGCGACAGCGACGCGGTCCAGCCGCGCCCCACCCGCCGCGACGGCTCCGCGAGCGCCCCCGAAGCCGCCGGCGGACTCATCCCCGGTCCTGCCGGGCCTGCTCCCGCAGCACCTCCCGCAACCAGTGGTACGACGCCTTGGGCGTGCGCGTCAGCGTCTCGTAGTCGACGTGCACCAGCCCGAACCGCCGCGCGTACCCCTCCGCCCACTCGAAGTTGTCCAGCAGCGACCACACGAAGTACCCCCGGACGTCGACCCCGGCCGCCATGGCCGCGTGCAGCGCCCGCAGGTGCCCGTCCAGGAAGGCGATCCGCTCGCCGTCCTCGACCCCTTCGTACGAGCAGCCGTTCTCGGTGATGACGACGGGCGGCAGCCGGTCGCCGTACCGTTCCCGGAAGGTCACCAGCAGCTCGGTCAGCGCCTCCGGGACCACCGGCCAGCCGAAGTCGGTCCGGGGGTAGCCCTCGATCTGCCGGGGCGCGAAGGGGAGTTCGGCCGGTATCTCGATCCCGGCGAAGTCGGCCGGCTCGCCGCCGCCCGCTTCCCGTGGGGCGCCCACCGAGGTCGGCTGGTAGTAGTTGATCCCGTACCAGTCCAGCGGCTGCGCGATGACCTTCAGGTCCTCGGCGACCGGACCCGGCAGCATCCCCGCCAGGTCCCACTCCTCATCCGGATAGCGCCCCAGCAGCAGGGGCTCCGCGAAGAGCCGGTTGAGCAGCAGGTCGTAGAGTTCCGCGGCCGAGGTGTCCGCCTCGTCCCGGGAGGCCGCCCAGGTCGGACCGTGCGAGTTGGCGATGCCGATGCCGCCCGCTCCCCGGGCCCGCAGCGCCTGTACGGCCAGGCCGTGCCCCAGCAACTGGTGGTGCGCCGCCGGCAGCGCCTCGAACAGCAGCCGCCGCCCCGGCGCGTGCTGTCCCAGCCCGTAGCCCAGCAGCGTCAGCTCGGCGGGCTCGTTGAGCGTGATCCACCGCGCCACCCGGTCCCCGAGCCGCGCCGCCACCGCGTCCGCATACGCCGCGAAGTGCTCGGCCGTCTCCCGTACGAGCCAGCCGCCGCGCTCCTCCAGGGCCTGCGGGGTGTCCCAGTGGAACAGCGTCGGCACCGGCGCGACGCCCGCCGCCAGCAGCTCGTCCACCAGCCGGTCGTAGAAGTCCAGCCCGGCCGCGTTGACCGCGCCGTCGCCGTCCGGCACCACCCGCGGCCACGCCACCGAGAACCGGTACGCGCCGACCCCGAGCCCGCGGAGCAGCGCCACGTCCTCGCGGTAGCGGTGGTAGTGGTCGGTGGCCACCCGCGCGTGGGACCCGTCCTTGATGCGTCCGGCCTGCGCCGCGAACACGTCCCAGGACGAGGGCCCCCGCCCCTCTTCCGCCACCGCGCCCTCGATCTGCGCGGCGGAGGTCGACACCCCCCACACGAAGTCCCGGGGGAAGCGCGGCAGCGAGGCGGACGAGACCGGCACCGTAGTCATGGCCGGATCTTCCTTACCGCCGGTAACAGTGTCAAGGGGGCGGCGGGGACGGGCAGTTGGGGCGGCAGGGGGCTACGGTTCCGGCCACGGCGCCGCCCGCGGCGACGCGCCCCTACGCCCCTTCCTTCATCACCCGCGTGATCAACGTCCGCTGTTCGGCCGTGAGGCGGGGGTCGGAGCAGTACACGGTGTTGCCGTCGACGGTGATCTGGTAGCTGAAGCCGTCGGGGACCCCGACGGGGGGCTCGGTGTGGGCGGTGGCCACGGCCCGTTCGGCGAGGGTCTGCCAGTCGGCCGCGTCGGGGCGGTCCGCGGTGTTGATCTCGGCACGGCGGTCGACGCCCGCGAAGCCGCCGGTGCGGTGGACATGAATGCGCATAACGGAATCCTCCGACGTCGTCGGACGCCTTGCGAGGGGGCTCCTACCCCCTGGGGCCACGGTAATCGCGGGCGGGGCGGGAGCGCCTGTCGGACGCCCCCGCCCCGCCCGCGTCCCGCGCCTACGCGGTGGGGACGCCGACCGTGTTCCAGGCCTCCTGTACGGCCTTGAGCTCCTTGCCCTCGCCGAAGCGGGCGCGGGCGGCCGCGACGGTGAGCGCCGCGAAGTCGGCGAACCGGGCGTTCCTGGCGAGCTCGCCGCCGGTCAGCACGTCGTACCAGACCTGGCCCGCACGCTCCCAGGCGTTGCCGCCGAGAGCGGTGGCGACCAGGTAGAAGGCGTGGTTGGGGATGCCGGAGTTGATGTGTACACCGCCGTTGTCGTCGGCGGTGTCGACATAGCCGTCCATCGTGGCGGGCTGGGGGTCCTTGCCGAGGACGTCGTCGTCGTACGCCGTCCCGGGGGCCTTCATGGAGCGCAGGGCCGTACCTTTGTCGACACCCGGGCCGAGCAGGTCGGCGCCGATCAGCCAGTCGGCCTGGTCGGCGGTCTGGCCGAGGGCGTACTGCTTGATCAGGGCGCCGAAGACATCGGAGACGGACTCGTTGAGGGCACCGGGCTGGCCCTGGTAGTCGAGGTTGGCGGTGTACTGGGTGACGCCGTGGGTCAGCTCGTGGCCGATCACGTCGACGGGGATGGTGAAGTCCACGAAGAGGTCGTTGTCGCCGTCGCCGAAGACCATCCGCTCGCCGTCCCAGAAGGCGTTGTTGTACTTCTCGCCGTAGTGGACGGTGGCGTCGAGCGGCAGGCCGGCGCCGTCGATGGACTTGCGGCCGTAGATCTTGAGGTAGAGCTCGAAGGTGGCGCCGAGGCCGGCGTGGGCGCGGTTGACCGAGGCGTCCTGGGAGGGGCCGTCGGACTCCGCGTGCACCTTGGTGCCGGGCAGGTCCTCGCGGTGCTGCGCGTCGTAGACGGTGCGGTTCGGCTTGTCCGCGGCCTCGCCGGGCTGGCCGGGGGTCAGGCCGCGGGCGGCCAGCTCGCGGCGCTGGGTGCGGCGCAGGTGGTCGTGCTCCAGGGTCCGGCGGGCGGGCTCGTGCCGGGCCGGGTCGTCCGACTGGGCCAGGTTGTCGAGGATGTGCGGCGGGATGATCGTGCAGAAGACGGGGGTGGAGGTGGCGGCCTTCTTGCTCGTCTTGTTGAGGTCCATGAACAAACGGTGGCACTGTGTAGTGCGGGTGTCACTGGGCGCGGTCGAGATTCCTGAATATGTGTGGTTCGTCGCATTTAGGCCGTAACGCCCGACCCGGTCCCGCATACTGATACGCACCCGCCACTCAGGGCGTACCTCAGCTAGGGTGCTGTGCATCATGCGTTTCGGGCTGCTTCTCCTTAGCTGCCGCGGCGAGGGCCTGTAGTCGTAGGCCGACCCCCTCCCCGCGGAGTTCGGTGTTGCGATCTTTCGCCCCGTCGGCCTCCCCCAAGCTCTTAAGGAGCAGGGGGGACCCCCATCCTCAGCGGACATAAGAGGAGCCCCACGCATCATGACGAACCCGTCGAGCCCCGCAGCCAACGCCGTCGGCCGCCGAACTCCGGTCACCAACGCCACGCGACTGCAGCGCCCCTCCGGGATGCCGATCCACAAATACGGCCCCTACGAAGCCGTCGACATCCCCGACCGCACCTGGCCGGACAACCGCATCACCGCCGCGCCCCGCTGGCTGTCGACCGACCTGCGCGACGGCAACCAGGCCCTGATCGACCCGATGTCGCCGGCCCGTAAGCGCGCGATGTTCGACCTGCTGGTGCGCATGGGCTACAAGGAGATCGAGGTCGGCTTCCCGTCCTCCGGCGAGACCGACTTCGCGTTCGTACGCTCCATCATCGAAGAGGGCGCCATCCCGGAGGACGTCACCATCTCCGTGCTGACGCAGGCCCGCGAGGAGCTGATCGAGCGGACCGTGGAGTCGCTGCGCGGTGCCCACCGCGCCACCGTCCACCTGTACAACGCGACCGCCCCGACCTTCCGCCGGGTCGTCTTCCGCGGCTCGAAGGAGCAGGTCAAGCAGATCGCGGTGGACGGCACGCGGCTGGTGATGGAGTACGCCGACAAGCTGCTGGGCGACGAGACGGTCTTCGGCTACCAGTACTCGCCGGAGATCTTCACCGACACCGAGCTGGACTTCGCGCTGGAGGTCTGCGAGGGCGTCATGGACGTCTGGCAGCCGGAGGAGGGGCGCGAGATCATCCTCAACCTGCCCGCCACCGTGGAGCGTTCCACGCCGTCGACGCACGCCGACCGCTTCGAGTGGATGTCGCGCAACCTCTCCCGCCGCCAGCACATCTGCCTGTCCGTGCACCCGCACAACGACCGCGGTACGGCCGTGGCCGCCGCCGAGCTGGCGATCATGGCGGGCGCCGACCGCATCGAGGGCTGCCTGTTCGGCCAGGGCGAGCGCACCGGCAACGTCGACCTGGTGACGCTGGGCATGAACCTGTTCTCCCAGGGCGTCGACCCGCAGATCGACTTCTCGCAGATCGACGAGATCCGCCGCACCAGCGAGTACTGCAACCAGATGGAGGTCCACCCGCGCCACCCCTACGCGGGCGACCTGGTCTACACCGCCTTCTCCGGCTCCCACCAGGACGCCATCAAGAAGGGCTTCGACGCCATGGAGGCCGAGGCGGCCGCCGCCGGCAAGACCGTGGACGACATCGAGTGGGCGGTGCCGTACCTGCCCATCGACCCCAAGGACGTCGGCCGCTCCTACGAGGCCGTCATCCGCGTCAACTCCCAGTCCGGCAAGGGCGGTATCGCCTACGTCCTGAAGAACGACCACAAGCTGGACCTGCCGCGCCGGATGCAGATCGAGTTCTCCCGGATCATCCAGGAGAAGACCGACGCCGAGGGCGGCGAGGTCACCCCGGCCGCCATCTGGTCCGTGTTCCAGGACGAGTACCTGCCCAACCCCGACAACCCGTGGGGCCGCATCCAGGTCAAGAACGGCCAGAGCACCACCGACCGCGACGGCGTCGACGCGCTCACCGTCGAGGCGGTCGTCGACGGCCGGGACACCGTCCTGACGGGCTCCGGCAACGGTCCGATCTCCGCGTTCTTCGACGCCCTGCAGGGCATCGGCGTCGACGTACGCCTGCTGGACTACCAGGAGCACACCATGAGCGAGGGCGCCTCCGCGCAGGCCGCCTCGTACATCGAGTGCGCGATCGGCGACAAGGTGCTGTGGGGCATCGGCATCGACCCGAACACCACCCGCGCCTCGCTGAAGGCGGTCGTCTCCGCGGTCAACCGCGCGGGTCGCTGACCCGGACGCAGGTCATCCCCGGCGCCCCCGTGGCTCACGCCGAGCCACGGGGGCGCCGTCGTGCGCCCGGGCCACCTGAAGGTGGGGTTTGAGAATCCACCCCAGTTACCCAGCGTAGTCTCCCCGGTACGTTCGGTGGCGCGCGCTCGTCGGACCGGCCGCGGCGCGGACAGCAAGGACGTGCACATGAGCCGATCACGCATGCCCGTCGTCGCCCGGCTGGCCCTGGCCGGGGCCGCCGCCCTCGCGGTGGTGGGCTCCTCCCTCACCCCGGCCTCCGGGGCGCCGGCCGCCGCGGCCGACCCTCCCACCTACGTCGCGCTGGGCGACTCCTACAGCGCGGGTTCGTTCGTTCGCCCCTGGGACGACAGCGACGGCTGCGGGCGCTCCTACCGCAACTACCCCCATCAGGTCGCCGAACGGCTCGGCTACGAGCTGACCGACGTCACCTGCGGGGCGGCCGAGGTCGTCGAGGGGATCCTGGAGCCCCAGCCCTCCGAGAAGGTCCTCGGCCCGCCGACGACCCCGCCACCGGGCGGCTGGGACGCCAAGGCCCCGCAGATCGACGCACTGTCCCACGACACCGACTACGTCACCGTCAGCATCGGCGGCAACTCCCTCGGCTTCGGGCCCATCCTGACCAAGTGCCTGGAACTGGGCGCCTTCGCGCCGGTGTGGAAGCCCACGCCCTGCACCGACTACTACACCGACGGCGGTGGCGGGGCGGACTGGCTGGACGGACAGTTCGCCCGGCTCGACGCCGACTTCGACCGGATGATGACGAAGATCCGTGCGGCCGCGCCGCATGCGAAGATCGCCGTCGTCGGCTATCAGGCCGTCGTCGCCGACCCCTCCGGCTGCAGGTACGGGCACTGGAACCAGCTCGGCACCATCAGAAAGGGCGACATGCCCTGGGTGGACGAGCTCGAACGCGACCTCAACGGCCTGCTGAAGAAGCAGGCGGACAACCACGGCACGGCCTACGTCGACACCTACGGCACCAGCACGGGCCATGGCGTGTGCGAGAGCGGCGACGCGAAGTGGATGTACGGGATCAAGGACAACCTCACGGGCGACGGTGACCAGACCGACCCGCCCGCGGGCCCGTGCCGCCAGATCCCCGGCACCGGTGAGAGCTGCACCCTCGTCCACCCCAACGCCCGTGGCCTGGACAACCAGGCGCGCGAGGTGACCGAGGCGCTCCGGGAGCCGTCCTCGAGAAGCTGACGCGGCCCCCGGCTCCGCGCCGCGTCAAGGGGCTCCGCCCGTCTCCCCCGGAAGGGCGGAGCCCACCCCCTCCCGCCAGTTGTCCGATACGAGGTGCTGACGCCGCATCAATGATGTGGCTAACATCACGTCCAATAGGCGACGGGGCCGCAGCGGCATGGAGGCTGGCGTGATGCACAAGATGTGTGTGATGGGCGTGCGCACGTCCTGGCGTACCGTCGCCGACGGCGAGTTCTTCTGCCCGGACTGCGGCGGGGACCGCAACTACCTGCGCCGGACCGGTCAGCGCCGCCTGACCGTCCTGGGCGTTCCGGTGCTCTCCCGCGGCGCCACCGGCCCCGTCCTGGAGTGCTCCGCCTGCCACGGCCACTTCGGCCTGGACGCCCTGGACCACCCCACCACCGTCCGGTTCTCCGCGATGCTCCGCGACGCCGTCCACACCATCACCCTCGCCCTGCTGGCCGCCGGCGGTACGTCCTCCCGCGCCGTGCGGGCCACCGCCGTCGACACGGTCCGCGCGGCCGGCTTCGCGGACTGCTCCGAGGACCAGCTGCTCACCCTCCTCGCCGCCCTCGCCGCCGACACCGGCCTGCCCCCGAGATCCTCGGCCGCGCTCACCGCGGGCCACTGCGGCCACCACGGCCTCGACCCCTGCGGCACCGCGCTGGCCATAGAGCTCCATGAGTCCCTGGAGCCGCTCGCCCCGCACCTCGCCCGCGCCGGCCGCGAGTCGCTGCTGCTGCAAGGCGCCCGGATCGCCCTCGCCGACGGCTCCTACACCCCCGCCGAACGCGAGGCGCTCACCACGGTCGGCAGCGCGCTGATGCTCCGGCCGGGCGATACCCACCGCCTGCTGGCGGCCGCCCGTACGCCCTCCTGAGGGCCGTTCGTACGCCGTCCCGACCTGCGCGACGCCCCGGCGCAGCCGACGCCCCCGCGGCGGCCCGAGGCCCACGCAGACCGACGCCCCGCCACCCGGAAGGTGGCGGGGCGTCGGCCGTACGCGTCGCCGAACGGCGTCAGACAGTGCCCGACATCAAGGCGTGGCCGGCGTCAGACGGATCGGCAGGCTGCGCAGCCCGGTCGTGATGAACCCGGCCGACGGCTCCAACTCCTCCTCGGGCACCGCCAGTTCGAGATCCGGGAACCGGTCGAAGAGCGCCGGAAGGGCGAGCCGCGTCTCCATCCGGGCCAGTGGGGCGCCCAGGCAGTGGTGGACACCGTGGCCGAAGCTGAGGTGCTCCACGCTCGGGCGCCGGACGGAGAACTCGCCCGCGGTGGGGCCGTGCTGCTCGGGGTCACGGCCGGCCGCCACGAACGACGGCAGGATCGCGTCGCCCTCGCGGATGGTGGGGCCGTCCGGGATCTCGATGTCCTCGACGGCGAAGCGCAGCGGCAGGTTGGCGACGCTGGGGGACCAGCGGAGGGTCTCCTCGATGACGTCGTTCCAGGAGGCCTGCCCGGCGCGCACCTGCTTGAGCTGCTCGGGGTGCGTGAGCAGGTTGTGCACCGCGTTGCCGATGAGGTTGACGGTGGTCTCGTGCCCGGCGACCAGGACCAGGAGCAGCGTGTCCAGCAGCTCCTGCTCGCTCATCTTCTGGCCGTCCTCGTCCCGCGCGCTGACCAGCAGGCTGGTCAGGTCCTCGGCGGGCTGCCGGCGCTTGAGCGCGACCAGGCCGCGCAGCAGCTCATGGGTGGCCATCAGCGTCTTCCCGGCCTCTTCCGGGTCGACGCTGGTCATGATGATCTCGGCGAGCCGGGCCAGCTCCGTGCGGGTGTCGTCGCTCGGGATGCCGAACAGCTCGCAGATGACCTGCATGGGCAGCGGGTGCGCGAAGCCCGCGCGCAGGTCGGTGACCGAGCCGGCCGGGGCCGCCGCGAGGTCCTCGATCAGGGCCGTGGTGATCCGCTCGACCGACGGCTGCATGGCCTCGGTGCGGCGGGCGGTGAAGGCCGGCGCGATGAGCTTGCGCAGCCGCCGGTGGTCCTCGCCGTACGCGGTGAACATGTTGGTGACGCCGACCCAGGTCGCCAGCCAGCCGTCCTGGTACTCGCCGCGTTGCCAGGCGGGCCAGTGTTTGCGGGGGTCCTTGGAGACGCGCGGGTCGGTCAGCAGCTTCTTGATCAGGGCGTGGCTGGTGATCGACCAGGCCTCCGGGCCCTGGGGGATCTGGACGCGGGTGACCGGCCCTAGCCGACGGAGGCGCTCGGCCTCCGCGTAGACGTCGGATCCGGTGGGGTCGAGGGCGACGAGCTGTTGTCCCATGGGGTGGCTCCTGCCTGATCGGGGGTGATGGGAGTGAAGCGGGCCGGGAGAGCGGTCAGGGCCCGTTGGAAGGCGCCGGGGCGCCAGCTCAACTCCTCTACGGGAACGGCGAGTTCAATGTCGGAGAGCCAGGCGGTGAGACGTTCGATCGCGGTGGTGGCGATCACCAGCGCATGCCGCGGCACCGGGCAGGCATGGGGCCCGGACGCCCAGGTCAGATGCGCGCCGCTGCCCGAGGCGCTGTCCAGGGAGACCTCCCCGAACTGGGTGTTGGCCGCCGCGTAGGAGACCAGCACCAGCTGCCCCTTGCGCACCCAGGTGCCGTGGAAGAACACGTCGCGGCGGGCGTAGTGCGCGGAGTACTGGCCCATCGGCGGGTCGTTCCACAGCACCTGGTTGATGGCGTCCTGCACGGTCAGCGCGCCACCGGACAGGGTGCTGTAGTAGCGGTCGTCGGAGAGCATCCGCGACAGCGCGTTGGCGATGAGGTTGGCCAGCGGCTCGTTGCCCGCGGCCATCGTCACCACGATCTGCGCGATGACCTCCTCGTCGCTCAGACCGTTGGGGTGGTCCAGGAACCAGGACGTCAGGTCCGCGCCGCGCTGCGCCTTCTTCCGGCCCACCAGCTCCATGATGTACGCCGAGAACGCCGCGTCGGCGGCCGCCGCCTCCTCCGGCGTGGCACCGTCCATCAGCCCGCCGATGGCCGCGATCAGCTGGTCGCCGTACTCGTCCGGCATACCGAAGAGGTTGTTGAACATCAGCAGCGGAAGCTGCTGGGCGTAGGCGGACATGAGGTCCACCTCGCCCGTCGCGCCGAACTTCTGGATGAGGGAGTCCGCGGCCTTGCGGACCCGCGCCCGCAGCTCCTGCGGCTCGACGAGCCGGAAGCTGTCGGTGATCACCTGGCGGTAGCGGCGGTGCACCTCCCCGTCGTTGAACAGGGCGTTGGGCCGCCAGCCCAGCATCGGCATGACCGCCGTGTCGGGCGGCACCGTCTCCATCCAGGCCCGGGAGTCCTTGGACCAGGTGGCCTCGTCGTTCAGCAGCTCCAGCGCGGCCCGGTAGTCGATGACCAGCATCGCGGTCACGCCGGTGGCGATCTCCACCGGGGCCAGGGCGCCGTACTGCCGCAAGTAGGCGTAGTAACGGTGCGGGTCGGCGGCGAACTCCGGGTCGTACAGCCTGACGAGCGAGTGGCCTTCGACCTGGTCCAGCGGATGGCCGCCCGGCGCGGGGGCGCCCTGGGCGAGGGCGTCCGCCGGTCCGGTGGCCACTCCGCCCTGGGCATGGGCGGGGCAGCCGGGTGGTGGGGTGGCACCCGGCTCGTACGGGGAAGTCACGAGGTCTGGTTCTCCTGGGGCGTGTGGGCGAGAACGTGCCCGACGAGCGCGATCAGCGCATCGACGGACTGGTCCCGGTCGCGGGCGTCGCACATCACCAGCGGCGTCTCGGGGTGCAGGTCGAGGGCTTCGCGGAGCTGCGGCACGTCGTAGTGCGGCGCGTCGGGGAAGGTGTTGACCGCGACCGCGTAGCGCAGGCCCGCCTCCTCGATGATGTCCATCACCTCGAAGGAGTCCGCGAGGCGACGGGTGTCGGCGAGGACGAGCGCGCCCAGCGCACCGCGGGCGATGTCCTGCCACAGCGGACGGAATCGTTTCTGTCCGGGGGTGCCGAACAGGTACAGCACCAGATCACCGGGCAGCGTGAGCCGCCCGAAGTCGATGGCGACGGTGGTCGTGGTTTTCTCCCGCACACCGGCGAGGTTGTCGACGAACGCACCGGACTGCGTCATCACCTCCTCGGTGTGCAGCGGCGGGGTCTCCGAGAGCGCGCGGATCAGCGTGGTCTTCCCGACCCCGAACGGCCCCGCGACCAGGAGCTTGACCAGGGTCTGGTCGGCTCCCGAGAGGTACATGCCGTCGGTGGCGGCTGCGTTGCTAGGACTTGAGAGAGCGGAGTCCATCGAGAACCCTCTCCAGGATCTGCCGGTCGAATTGCTCGGCTTCGGGGATGGGGACACGGGCGTGCAGCCGCCCGGCATCGACGAGGTCGGCGACCAGGACCTTCACCACGCTGACGGGCAGCTGAAGATGGGCGGCGACCTCCGCCAGAGACAGCGCCCCGGGCTGCAGCAGCTCCAGGATGCGGTGCTCTTCCGGGCGTACCTCACTGGTGATCGGCATCCCCGCGCTGTGCAGCAGGGTGAGCCGGTCCAACGTGTTACGGCTGGGCTGGGCGCGTCCGCCGGTCGCCAGATAGGCCGGTACGAGGCGCCTGCCGCTGCTCTGGCGCGGCGTCATGCCGGCGTACCGAGGTCCCGAGCCGGGCTGTTCATGACCTTGCTGCCCAGGGTCGTGACCTGGATCTGCATGTGGTGCGCGACGACGCCCATGTTCACCTCCGGGCCGCAGAAGACGGCCAGGCAGGTGTTCTCGCCGGCCGGTATCGCGAAGACGAAGCCCTCGTCGGACTCGATGACGGTCTGCCGCAGCCTGGCGTCGTCCTTGCCGGCGAACGCCGCGGTGACGGCGCGGCCGGCGCCCTGCAGCGCGGACATCATCGCGGCGACACCCTCGGCGGAGTCCCGGGTCAGGCCCGGAGAGGCGCCCTCGATGAAGCCGTCACCGGAGATCACGGCTGCGTGGATAACATGCGGCAGCTCCAAGAGGGGGGCCAGCACCCAGGACTTGTCCTCGGTGACGCGGCGGCGGGTGGGGCTGTTCATGGCTAGACGTTCCCTTCGGGACTGCGAGGGGCTTCGGACTGGGCTGCCGCGCGGCCGGACTCGGTGCCCTGCTGGAGTGCGGCCCAGCGAGAGGCGGCCTCCTCCGGGGAACGTTCGTGGACGGGCTCGGTGCGCGGCAGACTCTGCTCCTGCTCGGCCACCGGCTGCCGGCGGCGCCTGCGCGGCAGTCCGCCCTCGGCGGAGGCCGCCGCGGCGTCGGGCTGTGCGGGCACGCCGTGTGCCGGAGCGGCCGGCGCGGGGGTGTGCGGTGTGGGGGGAGTGGGGGCGGCGGCTCCGGTCGGGAGTACGGCGGGCCGCTCGGACGCGCCGGAACGGCGCGGCATCGGAGCCATCACGGACATGGGCTGGGCGCTCTCGTCGAGGACGGTGAGGAGGGGGTCACCCGGGATGTAGACAACGGCCCGCACGCCGCCGTACGGCGACGACTCGATGTGCACGCCGAAGCCGTACTGGCGCACCAGCTGGCCGGCCGCCGCGAAACCGGACCGCGGCGGGTCGCCGAGCTGGGTCAGCAGCAGGTCCGCGTCGCTCGCGAGGAGCTCCATCGCGGCCTTGACCTCGTCGTCGTGCATACCGACGCCGTAGTCGTCGATGATGACCGACGCACCGCGGTTGCCCTGCTGCAGCGTGACGGTGACGGGCAGCTCCCGGTGGGAGTGGTGCAGCGCGTTGGCGAGCAGCTCGGTGACGGTGATCGCGATCGGCTCGACGGCCCGGGCGACCACCGCGACGGGGTCGCGCAGCTGGTTGCTGACCTGGACGCGCTCGTAGCCGCGCAGCCGCGAGGCGGCGCCGACCACCAGCTCGGAGAGGTAGGAGTCCTCACGCGTCAGGCCCGGCCAGGCGCCGCACACCACACCGGTGGCCTGGATGCGCCGCAGCGCCTGCTCGTTGAGGAAGTCGGCGGCCAGCAGGTCCTGGGCGACGTTCGGGTCGTCGTAGCGGTGCTGCATGTCCTGCAGCGCCGTCTGGAGGCGGTAGAGCAGCGCCTGAATGGTCGTGGTCGCGCCGCGCAGCGTGGACTGCGCCGCCGCGTCGACCCGGGACCGCTCCTTGGTGATGGCCTCGCCGACCTGCTCCAGTACGGCGTTGAGGGCCTGGTCGGTCCCGGATCCGGCGAACCGGGCGTCCAGCAGCCCGCGTACGGGGACGTGCGGGTGTGCCAGCGCCATCGTGAGGTCGGGCAGCCGGGTCCCGGCCAGGTGCCGGATCTCGGCCTCGGTGGCGCGCAGCCGTGCGGAGAGCTCCGTATTGCTGTGGAGCGTGGCGCTGTTCTGTTCCTCAGCGGCGGTGAGACGGACCGTCAGGGCCTTGCGTTGTCCGTTGGCCCGGAGCATGAGCGCCGCCAGGACCAAGGCGGCGGCCGTACCTGCGCTGAGGCACCACAACAGCGCCTCCGGTATGGATGTCATCGAGATCCTCTATAAGGGGACTGAGGGGGGCGGCCGGCCATCACGGCTTCGTGGTGCCGATCATCACGCGATGCTACCGGTGAGTTGACGAGCCGTGAGGGGCGTTCCCATGGGGCGACGGAGAAGTGCGGAAGGTCACGTTCCGCCCGCGTATGCCCTGGACCATAACGTGATGTGGCCCTGTCATCCAGGAGAGATGGCAGGGCCCTTGTGCGCTTGTTGTGATGGCTTGGTGAAGTCCGGTCAGCCGGCCGTGAACCGCGCGTTCTTGACGGCGTCTACGAAAGCGGACCATGCGGACGCGGAGAAGGCCACGGCCGGACCGTGGGGAACCGCCTTGCTGTCGCGGACGGGGACGAGGCCGGGGAAGTCGTCGGAGACCTCGATGCAGCTGCCGCCGTTGGTGTCGCTGTAACTGCTCTTACGCCAGGTGGCGGCGCCAGGGAAGTTGTGGGCGACTTCGACGCAGTCCCCGCCGTTGCCGTCGCTGTAGCTGCTCTTGCGCCACTGGGCAGTGCTCAGGTCGTACTCTCGCATCGCCTGTAGTCCTCCGCCGCCGATTCGATCAGGGCTAGGGACGCCTCCGGCGACAGTGCGGCGGCCCTGAGCAGATCGTATGCCTCTTGGGATCGCTTCACCATCGCCGGATCGTCCAGCAAATTCCCCGAAAACACGGCTTCTGTATAGGCAGTCGGCGGCGCGTCCTCGAACTCCATGAGCTTCAGCGTTCCAGTGGGCAGGGCGCAGGCGCCTGCGCTGAACGGGACCACCAGCACAAGCGCGATCCAGTCGCGTGCCGTGGCGGCGATGTGGTCCAGTTGCTCAGCCATGGCCATTGGGCCACCCACGGGGATGCGCAGCACGCATTCGTGCAAGATTGCCCAATATGCAGGCCGTGTTGCGCTCTTGAGGATCCGCGCGCGGTCCATCCTTGCGGCGACCATGTCCTCTACATACTCCGGCGTCGCAAATGGGTTGGTCGCGCGAGTGATTGCGCGCGCGTACGGCGCCGTTTGTAACAACCCCGGCACCACCGTTGGTGCGAACTCGCAGATCTTCGTTGCCAGCGTCTCCAGATCCGCCACAGCCGCGAAGTAATCCGCGTACCGCTTGTCGTCGATCAGCTTGCGCCAGGCCCGCTCGAAAAAGCCGTCGGTTTGTAGCACCTCGTCGATCCGGATCGCCACGTCCAGCTGCGGCTTGCGGATCGCCTGCTCGAACTGGCCGATGTAGCCGCCGGAGACGAACACCCGCCGCCCCAGTTCGCCCTGCGTCAGTCCGGCGAGCTCCCGGCGGTACTTGAGCTCCGCGCCCCAGTGCTCCCATGCCGCCATGCGTGAGCCGTTGGCCATGGCTGACTCCCTCTAACTCCCACTGTGTGCACGGCAGTTGTAGTGCCGATCCCGTGCCGATCCCCTTGCCCAGCGTAGTTCCGCAACGTCACGCTCTGCATGCAAACCGTGAACAACCCTGCGAAAAGGCGGACGATCATGAACCACCTCAAGGAAGTCGATGCCGTGACGACGGAACTGCGCGAGGCCCTCGCCGGGGCGGGGGTCGTCCTGCCGTCGCTGCGCCCCGACCCCGTCTCGATCGCGCACCGCTACAACCCGCCGCTCGTCGAGCTGGGCCGCTGCTCGATGGAGGTCGCCCGCCAGCTGACCGCGGCGCTGGTAGCGCAGGCACGGGGGCCGCGGCCCTAGCGGAGCGGAGGTGCTCGGGCGGTCGGTCGACGGTGCACGCCCGCCCCCACCGGCCTGTCCTCCCCCCACTCACGGGAGGGGGCAGACCGTAGGACGGAGTCCGTAGGGCTGTCACCGCACCCGACAAACAACCGCCCGCCGCCAGGCGCAACGGCGAGCAACCACCACGGCGGGACAGCCGACGACGTGGGCACCCCCGCCATGCGGAACAATGGCGCCATGAGTCTGTTCCGCGACGACGGCATCGTGCTGCGCACCCAGAAGCTGGGTGAGGCGGACCGGATCATCACGCTGCTCACCCGGGGCCACGGCCGGGTCCGGGCGGTGGCCCGTGGCGTACGGCGCACGAAGTCGAAGTTCGGGGCGCGGCTGGAGCCGTTCTCGCATGTGGACGTGCAGTTCTACGCCCGCGGCAGCGAGCTGATCGGCCGCGGCCTGCCACTGTGTACGCAGAGCGAGACGATCGCCGCGTACGGTGGCGGGATCGTCACCGACTACGCCCGCTACACCGCCGGTACGGCCATGCTGGAGACCGCCGAGCGGTTCACCGACCACGAGGGCGAGCCCGCCGTACAGCAGTACCTGCTGCTGGTCGGCGGCCTGCGGACGCTCTCACGCGGCGAGCACGCCCCGCACCTCGTCCTGGACGCCTTCCTGCTGCGCTCGCTCGCCGTCAACGGCTACGCGCCGAGTTTCGACAGCTGTGCGCGGTGCGGGCTGCCCGGACCCAACCGGTTCTTCTCCGTGGCGTCGGGCGGAGTGATATGCGGCGACTGCCGGGTCCCCGGAAGCGTCGTACCCTCCTCAGAGGCCATCGGGCTCCTCAGCGCGCTGCTGACCGGCGACTGGGAGACCGCGGACGCCTGCGAGGCCCGTCACGCCCGGGAGGGCAGCGGGCTGGTCACGGCGTATCTGCACTGGCATCTGGAGCGGGGCCTGCGCTCTCTCCGGTATGTAGAGCAATAGCCGGTACGCAGAGCAATAGCCGGTACGCAGAGCAATGGCCGGTAGGTAGAGCAATGGCGCACAAGCACATAACGAACCCCTCGAAGCGACACATAGGAGACGTGGGCCGCATGGCACGACGCGGGATTCTGGGCCGTAATCGGCGCGAGTACGAGACGCCCGAGCCGCACCCTTCCGGTGCGCGGCCGCCGAAGATCCCCAGTGATCTGGTCCCGAACCATGTGGCCGTCGTCATGGACGGCAACGGCCGGTGGGCCAAGGAGCGCGGGCTGCCGCGCACCGAGGGCCACAAGGTCGGCGAGGGCGTCGTCCTGGACGTGCTCAAGGGCTGCATCGAGATGGGCGTGAAGAACCTCTCGCTCTACGCCTTCTCGACGGAGAACTGGAAGCGGTCGCCCGACGAGGTCAAGTTCCTGATGAACTTCAACCGGGACGTGATCCGGCGGCGGCGCGACGAGATGGACGCGCTGGGCATCCGCATCCGCTGGGTCGGGCGGATGCCGAAGCTGTGGAAGTCCGTGGTGCAGGAGCTCCAGATCGCCCAGGAGCAGACCAAGAACAATGACGCGATGACGCTGTATTTTTGCGTGAATTACGGCGGTCGGGCGGAGATCGCGGACGCGGCGGCGGCGATCGCGGCGGATGTACGGGCCGGGAAGCTGGACCCGTCGAAGGTCAACGAGAAGACCGTCGCGAAGTACATGTACTACCCGGACATGCCGGACGTGGACCTCTTCGTGCGGCCGTCCGGCGAGCAGCGGACCTCGAACTACCTGATCTGGCAGAGCGCGTACGCCGAGATGGTGTTCCAGGACATTCTGTGGCCGGACTTCGACCGCCGGAACCTGTGGGACGCGTGCCTGGAGTACGCCAAGCGGGACCGCCGCTTCGGGGCGGCGCCGGCGCCGGACGGCCACCCGGCCACGTAAGGCAGCGCGACCACGACACGGGCCGCCCCCCTCAAGGGGGGCGGCCCGTGTGCGTTGGCGCTGGTGCTACTGCGGTCCCGGTGTTACTGCGTTTCCGGTGATCCCGGCGTTCCCGGTGATCCCGGTGTCACTTCTCCTCGGCGGCCCGCTCGGCGCACTCGCCGCACGTCCCGAAGATCTCGATGGTGTGCGCCACGTCCCGGAAGCCGTGCTCCGCGGCGATCTGGTCGGCCCACTTCTCCACCGCGGGGCCCTCGACCTCGACGGCCTTGCCGCAGGACCGGCACACCAGGTGGTGGTGGTGATCGTCGGTGCTGCACCGGCGGTAGACGGCCTCGCCGTCGCTGGTGCGCAGCACATCGACCTCGCCGGCGTCGGCGAGGGACTGCAGAGTGCGGTACACGGTCGTCAGCCCGACCGAGTCACCGCGGTGCTTGAGCATGTCGTGCAGTTCCTGGGCACTGCGGAACTCGTCCACCTCGTCGAGTGCGGCGGACACCGCGGTCCGCTGCCGCGTCGACCGGCCGCGTACCGGAGATCCCGCGCTCGTCGCCACCGTTGCCTCCCTAGGACGTCAGGGACCTCTCCCTGCACATGCGTCCCGCCATTGTGCCAGGTGATGCCCGGATCCCCGGTGGGACGCTTACACCTGCGCGGACATCTCCCCTTGCCGGGTGGGTACGTCTGCACGTACCCACCCACGTATATCTATGCGCCGATTCGTGGGGGCTCAGCCGGCTTTATCCGGCCACCTTCACGTCGTCGGCGGCGGTGCGGCTGCCGGGTACCTCCAGGGTGCACCCCGTACCGGGCCGTGCGGCAGCCCTGGCGCGCCTTTTCGTCAGCGGCCCGGCGAGCGCGGTGAAGACGACGAACAGGCCGATGGCGAGCAGCACGATCGTCGCGCCGGACGGCACGTCCACGTAGTACGAGGTGGTGGTGCCCGTAAGAGTGACCGCCACACCGATCGCCACGGCCACCGTGAAGGTGACCGCGAAGCTGCGGCTGATCTGCTGCGCGGCCGCGACCGGGATCACCATCAGGGCGCTGACCAGCAGCAGGCCGACGACGCGCATGGCGACGGTGACGGTGACCGCGGCGGTCACGGCGATCAGGAGGTTCAGCAGCCGCACCGGCAGGCCGGTCACCCGGGCGAACTCCTCGTCCTGGCAGACGGCGAACAGCTGGCGGCGCAGGCCGACGGTGACCGCCAGCACCAGCGCGGCGAGCACGCAGATCGTCGTCATGTCCTGCGGTGAGACGGTGGTGATCGAGCCGAAGAGGTAGGTGCCGAAGTTGGCGTTGGAGCCGGCGTCCGACAGGCTCATCAGCATCACGCCGCCCGCCATGCCGCCGTAGAACAGCATGGCCAGCGCGAGGTCGCCGCGGGTCTTGCCGTACCAGCGGATCAGCTCCATGACGACGGAGCCGGTGACGGCGACGGCGGTGGCGACCCAGACGGGGCTCTGGTTGAGCAGGAAGCCGAGGCCGACGCCGGTGAGCGCGACATGGCCGATGCCGTCGCCCATCAGGGCCTGGCGGCGCTGGACGAGGTAGATGCCGATGGCGGGGGCGGTGACGCCGACGAGCAGGGCGGCGATCAGGGCCCGCTGCATGAAGGGGAAGCTGAGGATTTCCATGGCGATACAGCCCCTAGGTCAGCAGGCCGGTGCGGAGCGGTTCCGCGGCGGCGTCGGCGTGTGGGTGGACGTGGTCGTGGCCGGGCAGGGCGTGCTGGCCCACGGCCTTGGGTGGCGGGCCGTCGTGGACGACGCAGCCGTCGCGCAGCACCACCGCGCGGTCGATCAGCGGCTCCAGCGGGCCCAGCTCGTGCAGGACGAGCAGGACCGTGGCGCCGGCGGCGACCTGCTCGCGCAGGGCGGCGGCGAGCACCTCCTGGCTGGCCAGGTCGACGCCGGCCATCGGCTCGTCCATGATCAGCAGTTCCGGTTCGCCGGCCAGGGCCCTGGCTATCAGCACCCGCTGGTGCTGTCCGCCGGAGAGCGCGTCGACGGCGTCCTTGGCGCGGTCGGCCATCCCGACCAGCTCCAGGGCGCGGTGTACGGCCGTGCGGTCGGCCTTGCGCAGGATGCCCAGCTTCGTATGGGCCAGGCGGCCGGCGGTGACGACCTCGCGGACGGTGGCGGGGACCCCGCCGGCCGCGGTGGTGCGCTGCGGGACGTACCCGATCCGGGCCCAGTCCTTGAAGCGGCGGAACTCCGTGCCGAACAGGGACAGCGTGCCGCCGGTGAGCGGGACCTGGCCGATCACCGAGCGCACGGCGGTGGACTTGCCCGACCCGTTGGCGCCCAGCAGCGCGACGACCTCGCCGGAGCGGACGGTGAGGTCGACGCCGCGCAGCACGGGGCGGGCGCCCAGGGAGGCGGTGGCGCCGCGCAGGTCGATGACCGGCTGGGGGTGCGGCTGGTTCACGGTGTCCTCCGTAACGGGTCGGGGCGGCGGGGCGGAACTGCTCACTTGCTGCCGAGGGCCTTCTGCAGCGCGGCGAGGTTGGCGCGCTGCACACCGAAGTAGTCCTTGCCGCGGGACTTGGCGGTGATGCCCTCCAGCGGGTCGAGCACATCGGTCTTCAGGTGCAGGTCGCCGGCCAGGGTCCGGGCGGTGGCCGGGTTGGCGATCGTCTCGAAGAAGACCGTGGAGACGTGGTGCTCCTTGGCGAGGGTGTGCAGGCTCTTGACGCGGTGGGCGCTGGGCTCGGACTCGGGGTCGAGTCCGCTGATGGCCTCCTCGGTGAGGCCGTAGCGCTCGGCGAGGTAGCCGAAGGCGGCGTGGGTGGTGATGAAGGTGTCGGACGCCCGCTTCTTCAGCCCGTCCTTGAAGTCGGCGTCCAGTGCCCGGAGCTTCTTCACCAGCGCGTCGGTGTTCTTCTGGTAGTCGGCCTTGTGGTCCGGGTCGGCCTTGGCGAGGGTCTTGTTGACGCCCTTGGCGACCTCGGCGTACTTCACCGGATCCAGCCAGATGTGCGGGTCTTTCCCGCCCTCGGACTCGGAGTGCGCGTGCTCGCCGCCGGCGTGGTCGTGGTCGTGGCCGTCGACCTCGGTGCCGTGGGCTTCGAGGGAGGTCAGGGCCGCCGCGTCGGCGACGTTCTCGACGCCGGACTGGGCGATCGCGTCGTCCACGGCGGGCTGCAGGCCCTTGAGGTAGACCACCGCGCCGACCGTGCTGAGCTGGGCGGTCTGCTGCGCGGTGAGGGTCAGGTCGTGCGGCTCGACACCGGGCTTGGTGAGGCCGGTCACCTCGACGTGGTCGCCGCCGATCTGCTCGGCGAGGAATTCCATGGGGTAGAAGGACGCCGCCACCTTCAGCTTGCCGTCGTCCGTGCGCGTCGCGTCGGCCGTGGAGCAGGCGGAGAGGGCCAGGAGGCCGAGTACCGAGGCTCCGGCGACGGCGGCGGTGGATATGTGACGGCGTATGTTCATGACAGTCATTTTCAACAAACTTGGAAACGGTTGTCAACAAACCGGGGGTGGGGTGTGAGCGGGGCGACAGTGGTGCGGAACCGATTTGGTCTGGGGGGTGCGCCCGCCGGTACCCTGAACTATTCGTCCATCCGTCTCCCGACCACCCCCCAGCGCGAGACGTCAGGGCGTCTGCCCAATTCATCGTTCGTCGTCGTAATGAAGAGAGCACCGTGGCCGCCGACAAGATCGATACCATCGTCAGCCTGAGCAAGCGCCGTGGCTTCGTATACCCCTGCAGTGAGATCTACGGCGGCTCTCGGGCTGCCTGGGACTACGGTCCGCTGGGCGTCGAGCTCAAGGAGAACATCAAGCGTCAGTGGTGGCGCTCCATGGTCACCTCGCGCGACGACGTCGTCGGTCTCGACTCGTCGGTGATCCTGGCCCCCGAGGTGTGGCAGGCGTCCGGCCACGTCGCCACCTTCACCGACCCGCTCACCGAGTGCACCTCCTGCCACAAGCGCTTCCGCGCGGACCACCTGGAGGAGGCGTACGAGGCCAAGCACGGCAAGCTCCCCGAGAACGGCCTCGCCGACATCAACTGCCCGCACTGCGGCAACAAGGGCGGCTTCACCGAGCCCAAGCAGTTCTCCGGCCTGCTCTCCACCCACCTCGGCCCGTCGCAGGACACCGCCTCGGTCGCCTACCTGCGCCCCGAGACCGCGCAGGGCATCTTCACCAACTTCGCCCAGGTCCAGCAGACCTCCCGCAAGAAGCCGCCGTTCGGCATCGCGCAGATGGGCAAGTCCTTCCGGAACGAGATCACTCCGGGCAACTTCATCTTCCGCACCCGCGAGTTCGAGCAGATGGAGATGGAGTTCTTCGTCAAGCCGGGCGAGGACGAGAAGTGGCAGGAGTACTGGATGGAGCAGCGCTGGAACTGGTACGTCGACCTCGGTATCCGCGAGGAGAACATCCGCTGGTTCGAGCACCCGGCCGAGAAGCTCTCGCACTACTCCAAGCGCACGGCTGACATCGAGTACCGCTTCAACTTCGGCGGCACCGAGTTCTCCGAGCTGGAGGGTGTGGCCAACCGCACCGACTACGACCTGGGCGCGCACTCCAAGGCGTCCGGCCAGGACCTCTCCTACTTCGACCAGGAGGCCGGCGAGCGCTGGACTCCGTACGTCATCGAGCCGGCGGCCGGTGTGAACCGCGCGATGCTGGCCTTCATGCTCGACGCGTACGTCGAGGACGAGGCGCCCAACGCCAAGGGCAAGATGGAGAAGCGCACGGTCATGCGGCTCGACCCGCGCCTGGCGCCGGTCAAGGTCGCGGTCCTGCCGCTGTCCCGCAACCCGCAGCTGTCGCCGAAGGCCAAGGGCCTCGCCGCCGACCTGCGCAAGAACTGGAACATCGAGTTCGACGACGCGGGCGCCATCGGCCGCCGCTACCGCCGCCAGGACGAGATCGGCACGCCGTTCTGCGTCACGGTCGACTTCGACACCCTCGACGACAACGCGGTCACCGTGCGCGAGCGCGACACGATGAAGCAGGAGCGGGTGTCCCTGGACCAGATCCAGTCGTACCTGGGCGGGCGACTGCTGGGCTGCTAGTCCCTGACGCGATGGCGTCGATGTAGTCCGTCGCGGGGTGGCGTCGGAGGAGGCCCTCACGGGGTGGTGCCGGAGCAGTCCCCCGCGGACGGTGTCGACGTAGCACCGTCGCACTGCCGCAAAGCGCCGGTCGGGCTCGGAGTCATCCGGGCCCGACCGGCGCTTTTGTGTGGCACGGACCGGTCCGAGTGGTGGATCAACTCGCTCGCCGGGGACGGGCCGGCTGCACGAGATGCCGGCTCCCCGCGCCCGGGACCGGGCCGTGTCACGCGCGGGTCACGCGCGGGTCACGCCGGATCAACGCCGCCGTCATGCTCGACCTGCCACGCTGGTCGGGGTATGGGTGGGGGGTATCCAGATCGCATCCACCCAAGAGCAGGCACCATGACGACGAACATCCGGAAGCGCGTTCCCCAGGTGGTCGGTGTGTCGTTCCTGGCCGTGACGCTCACCGGAACGGTGGGCACGATCAGCGCGGTGGCCACTGACGCAGCGCCTACGAAGGCTACGGCGCAATCGTCGAGCCTGGCACCGGACGTGCCCTGCTCGTCGTTCTACCTCGACAAGCAGACCGGAAAGCTCGTCGCCTTCCCGTCGAACTGCACGCTGCCAGGCGGTCGAATCACGGGCGCCACCACGACTGGTGGCACCACCACCGGCACCAGCACGACCGGGGCCACCACTACCGGCGGCGGTGGAGTTGGCTCCGGCACGAGCGGCGGCGTTGTCGGTGGCTCCGGAGGCACCTCAGGCGACGCCACGACCGGTCAGACCGGTGGTACGGCTACCGCGGGTGATGCCACGACCAGCCAGACCAGCGGCACAGCCACCTCAGGCGACGCCATGACCAGTCAGACTGGCGGTACGGGCACTGCGGGTGATGCTACGACCGGCCAGACCGGTGGTACGGCTACCGCGGGTGATGCCACGACCAACCAGACCAGCGGCACAGCCACCTCAGGCGACGCCATGACCAGCCAGACCAGCGGGACGGCCACCTCAGGTGATGCTACGACCAGCCAGACTGGCGGTACGGCTACCGCGGGCGACGCCGCGACCAGCCAGACCAGCGGGACGGCCACCTCAGGCGACGCCATGACCAGTCAGACTGGCGGTACGGGCACTGCGGGTGATGCCACGACCAGCCAGACCAGCGGCACAACGCCCGGCGGCGGCAACGCCACGGGCGTCCGCGGAGGCTGAGGCGAGCTACGCGCGGTCGTCGCCCACGCGGTCCGCCGGGGCACGGGCGCGGTCATCTGGCGGTCATCTGCAGGCTGCGCTTCCGCCTTGAGGCGGGCCGACCGCACGTGGTAGCGGCTCAATGTCGGGGGGTGGACAACCGCCGCGCCGCGAGCCAGGTGCACAGGGCCGCCAGGGGGAGTTCGGCCGCGGCGGCCATGGCTATGGCGGTGGCCAGTTCCGGGCCGGGGGCGGCGGTGGCGAGGTCGATGCAGGCGTCGGCGAGGAGGAGGACGGCCGCGGCGGCCGCGGGCGCCCGGTGGCGGAGGCCGCCGCGCAGCAGGCGGGTGCCGGCGGTCAGGAGTGCGGCGGCCTCCAGCGCGTCGAGGGCGACCCAGGCGGCCGCCTCGGCGGGCGGCATCGTGCCGGCGAGGTAGCCGAGCCAGGGGAGCAGGGCCAGACCGGCGCCCACCAGGACGCGGCCCTGCCACCGGCGGGCGGCGCCGACCCGTGCGGGCCCGTGGCAGGCCACCGGCGGCGTCGCGTAACGTCCGTCGTGCGCAGGGGAGTTGAGGGCGATGAAAGCCATGGCAGGGGTCTCTTCCGGTGTCTGGAACCCGGCCGTCGGGCTCGTGATCAAGACTCCGGTTTTCGCCGGCCCCAGTCAGTAACGCCGCTGTCCGACCTGGGGTGGCACCAGCTACACCCCTCGTACGGCAACGGGCTTCATGGCGGCCCGCGGCACCCGACATCTACGGTTGGATCATGAAAATCCCGCCCCGGCTGCGGCGCGTGCTCACCCGCCTGACCCGCGACACGTCCTTCCTCGCCCTAGGGGCGCCGCTGCACCTGTTCATCGGGTTCCTGCTGTTCATGATCTTCGGTCTCGTATGGGAGATCGTCGAGGGGCACGACGCCAGTGTGCCGGTGGTCCTGGGCCTCACGGTGGTGCTGACGGTGCTCTCTGTGCCGGCGCTGACCGCCGCCCAGCGCTGGCGCTTCCGGCAGCTGCTCGGGATCGACATCCCCCGTCCCGGATGGCGGCGTCCACAACGGCAGTTCGGTTACCACTGCCTGGTCGGCACGCTGCTCGGCGGGCTCGAAGTGCTGCTGCTGTCCCTGCTGCTCTCGGGCCTGGCCGCCGCCACGGTGTACGCATGGGTGTGGGGGGTGCCCTGGACCTGGCGGGCCGACCACCCCGGCTACACCACCCAGGCGTTCTACGTCACCCTCGCCGGCCTCGCCGCGCTCGCCGTGGTCCCCGCCCTCGCCGCGGCCCTGGTGCGCCTCGAAACGCGCCTCGGGCCCGATCTGCTGGGGCCCGATCCGAGCGCGGACCTGGTGCGGCGGGTGGCCGACCTCACCGAGAGCCGCGCCGGGGCGGTGGACGCCGCGGATGCCGAACGGCGGCGCATCGAACGCGATCTGCACGACGGGGCGCAGCAGCGGCTGGTGTCGCTGGCGCTGAATCTGGGGCTGGCAAAGGTCACGCTGACGGATCTGCCGCCGGAGGTGCGGGAGGTCATCGACACCGCGCACCGCGAGGCGAAGGAGGCGATCGAGGAGCTGAGCAGTCTGGTGCGGGGGCTGCACCCCTCCGTACTCGACGAGCTGGGGCTGGACGCGGCGCTCTCCGGACTCGCGGCCCGTGCGCCGCTGCCCGTACGGCTGCGGGTGGACCTGCCGCCGGAGCTGCCGCAGCGAGTGACGCCGGCGGTCGAGGCGGTCGCGTACTTCGTCGTCTCCGAGGCGTTGACGAACATCGCCAAGCACGCGCCGCAGGCGACCAGGGCGGATGTGACGGTCACCCGGCTCGGCGGGATACTGCGGGTGGTGATCGCCGATGACGGTATGGGCGGGGCCGATCCGTCCAAGGGGAGCGGCCTGACGGGCCTCGCCCAGCGAGTGCGGTCCGTGGACGGAACATTCCGGATGAGCAGCCCCGTGGGGGGCCCGACCATGATGAGCGTGGAGCTGCCGTGCCCGATGTGAGGCGTGCCGTGATCGCCGAGGACTCCGTCCTGCTGCGGATCGGGCTGGTCAAGGTGGTGGAGATGGCCGGGTTCGAGGTGGCGGCCGAGTCCGGGGACGCGCAGGGGCTGTTGGCGGCGGTCGAGGAGCACCGGCCGGACCTGGCGGTGGTGGACGTGCGGATGCCGCCCGACTTCACGGACGAGGGGGTGCGGGCGGCGCTGTCGATCCGCCGGCAGTGGCCCGGCACGGCGGTGCTGATGCTCTCCCAGTACGTCGAGGAGCGCTACGCGGCCGATCTGCTGGCCACGAACACCAGCGGAGTGGGCTATCTGCTCAAGCAGCGGGTGGCGGATGTCGAGGAGTTCATCGAGGCGCTGCGGCGGGTGGCCGACGGCGGGACCGCGCTCGACCCGCAGGTCGTCGCCCAGCTGCTGGTGCGGCGGGCGAGCGATCCGCTGGAGCGGCTGACGGCCCGTGAACGGGACGTGCTCGCCCTGATGGCCGAGGGCCGCTCCAACGCGGGGATCGCCGCCCAGTTGGTGGTGAGTGAGAGCGCGGTCGCCAAGCACATCAACAACATCCTCGCCAAGCTCGACCTGCCGAAGGCCGACGGCGATCACCGGCGGGTGCTGGCGGTGCTGCGCTTCCTCGGGGTGGGCGCCTGATCCGTCGCGTGACGCGCCGTCGTTGACGTGGTGTGAGCTGCTGCCCGCCATGGTTCCCGCCGTGGTTCCACCGCGTGAAATGGCGGAAATAAAAGCCGTCGGCGCGCATCCATTGGTCTGTCTCAGGCGTCTCACGACCGAGCGGCTTTCTCATATGAGCCGCACTGCAGGGGTATCAGGGGTATTTGGAGTATTCAATTTGAAAACTGGCATCAAGGGCATTCGTCGCATCTCCGCAGTTGCCCTCACCGCGGGAGCCGTCCTGACGGCAGGGGTGTTCGCCGCCCCGGCGCAGGCCGCCACGCTCCCGACGCCCACGGTCGCCGCCAAGGGCGGTTTCGTGATGAACAACGGCACGGGTAAGACGCTGTACACCAAGGCCGCGGACACCCGTCGCTCCACCGGCTCCACCACCAAGATCATGACGGCCCGGGTGGTGCTCGCGCAGCCGAACCTCAACCTGGACTCCAAGGTCACGGTCCAGAAGGCGTACAGCGACTACATCGTCGACAACGACTGGGCCTCGTCGGCCCGGCTGATCGTCGGCGACAAGGTCACGGTCCGTCAGTTGCTGTACGGGCTGATGCTGCCGTCGGGCTGCGACGCGGCGTACGCGCTGGCGGACAAGTTCGGCAGCGGGTCCACGCGGGAAGCGCGCGTGAAGTCGTTCATCGGCAAGATGAACTCCACGGCCAAGAGCCTCGGGCTGACGAACACCCACTTCGACTCGTTCGACGGCATCGGGCACGGTGCGAACTACTCGACGCCGCGTGACCTGACCAAGCTGGCCAGCAGCGCGATGAAGTACTCCACGTTCCGCTCCGTCGTGAAGACGAAGTCGACGAAGCAGAAGGTCACCACCAAGAGCGGTGGATACCGCTACATGGAGTGGACCAACACCAACGGCCTGCTCGGCAGCTACTCCGGCACCATCGGCGTCAAGACCGGCTCGGGTCCGGAGGCCAAGTACTGCCTGGTCTTCGCCGCCACCCGGAACGGTAAGACCGTCATCGGCACGGTCCTCGCCTCCACCTCGGTCGCCAACCGCACGGCGGACGCGAAGAAGCTGATGGACTACGCCTTCAAGAAGTAACCCGGGCGAGCCTTCGGCCCGAACCGGGCCGGGCGTGGGGCCCGTTCGCGACCGCACGGTCGCGGGCGGGCCCCTTCGCCGTTCTGACGGCGGTCTGGGGAGCGGCCTGGGGCGGCCGTCTGGGGCGGCGGTTTCGGTAGCGGTCGCGGGGCAGGGCCTTGTGGGGTCCCGGAGCGCCTCAGCTGCGCAGGCCCCGCAGGACCAGTTCGCGGACGGCTTCGAAGTCGGCGGTGATCTCCGGTCGGGACCACTCGGGGGCGTAACACGGGTCGTGGAAGCGGCCGGTGGCGTCGAAGACGGCGCGGGCGGCGATGGCGGGGGAGGGGGTCTGGAAGGCACCCTGGCTGACGCCGGCCTCGATGATGACGGCGAGCTGGGACTCCAGGTCGGTGACGTGGCGGTCGACCACACCGCCGCTCTCGCCGATCAACGTCATGTACGTGGCGAACAGTTCGGGGTCGTCGCCGGCCTTGTGCCGCTTGGCCTCGAAGAGGGCGGTCAGCCAGCGGTCCAGGCGCTCGGGGGCCGGGCCCTCCTCGGCGACGATGACCGACAGCTCCTGGCTCGTACGGTCCAGCCAGCGCGCGGTGACCGCCTCCCGCAGCGCCGCCTTCGTGCGGAAGTGGCGGTAGACGCTGCCGTGGCTGACGCCCAGGGCGCGTGCCACGTCCACGACCGTGGCCTTGGCCGGGCCGTAGCGGCGCAGCACCTCCTCGGTGGCTTCGAGGATGCGCTCGGGGGTCAACGTCTCGGGGGGCATGGGGCGGGAGGCCTTTCGGAGCAGGCGGGCGGGGCGGCGGGCGCCAGGTACCTACGGACGGTACCTGGCCCTCGCCCCCGTGCGCCCGCCGGTCAGCGCTCGCTGTCCAGATGAGCCATCTGATCGGTCGGGTAACGCTCGCCGGCGGCGGCGTCGGCCGGGACCGCCTGCTCGATCGCGGCCAGCTCCCCGGCGTCCAGCCTGACGTCGAGGGCGCCGAGCGCTTCGGTCAGACGGTCGCGCCGGCGGGCACCGACCAGCGGGACGATGTCCTCGCCGCGGGAGAGCACCCAGGCGATGGCGGTCTGGGCGACCGAGACGCCCTTCTGCTCGGCGACCTTGCGCAGCGCGTCCACCAGATCGAGGTTCCGCGCGAGGTTCTCGCCCTGGAAGCGCGGGCTCATCCCGCGGAAGTCGTTCGCGGCGAGCTTGCGGTCACGGCTGAAGTGGCCGCTGATCAGGCCGCGGGAGAGCACGCCGTAGGCGGTGATGCCGATGCCCAGCTCGCGGGCGGTGGGCAGGATCGCGTCCTCGATGCCTCGGGAGATGAGGGAGTACTCGATCTGGAGGTCGGAGATCGGGGCGACGGCGGCGGCCCTGCGCAGGGACTCCGCGCCCACCTCGGAGAGGCCGATGTGCCGCACATGGCCGGCCTCGACCAGCTCGGCGATGGCGCCGACGGTCTCCTCGATCGGGACGTCCGGGTCGATACGGGCGATCCGGTAGATGTCGATGTGGTCGGTGCCCAGGCGCTGGAGGGAGTACGCGGCGAAGTTCTTCACCGCGTCGGGCCGGCCGTCATAGCCGGTGAAGCCGCCCTCGATCGTGCGCAGGGCGCCGAATTTGACGCTGATCTGCGCCTTCTCGCGGGCCGCCGCGGGGGCGGTGCGCAGGGCTTCGTTGATCAGTAGTTCGTTGTGGCCCATGCCGTAGAAGTCGCCGGTGTCGAGCAGCGTGATGCCGGCGTCGAGGGCGGCGTGGAGGGTGGCGATGGACTCGCTGCGGTCGCTGTCGCCGTAGAGGGCGGACATACCCATGCAGCCGAGGCCGAGGGCGGAGGTCTGCGGGCCGCTGGTGCCCAGGGTGCGGGTCTGCACTGCGTACTCCTGAGAGGGGTCGGGGGTGGAGTGCATTCACTATGACATGACGGCTGACAGATTTCAATATCTGTCAGCCGTCATGTGTGGGGAGGGTGGAAGCCACGTGGGGCGCTCTCCCCCGGTTGCCGCATCCCCGCGCTTTGTCGCAGGTCAGCGCACCGTGCGGGGCAGTCGCAGGGCCAGAGCCGTCGTGCCCGCGACGATCGCCAGCTGCGTCAGCAGGGCGGCGAGCAGCGCATCGCGGATGCCGACGGTGGGCAGCAGCGCGAGGAAGAGGGTGCCGAGGGTCGCCACCCCCAGGGCGAGGCCGGACTGCTGGGTGGTGACCATGACGCCGCCGCCCACGCCGGCCTGCGCCACCGGCAGTTCGCTCAGCACGATGCGCAGCAGCACCGGCAGCACCATGCCCTGGCCGACGCCGAGCACCGCCATGCTCGGCGCGAGACCGGCCACCGAGGTGCCGGGCCAGCTCGCGTGCACGGTCAGCGCCAGGGCGATCAGCCCGGCGCCCTGGATCAGTGAACCGGCGATCACCACCCGCCGCCCGAACCGCCGCACCAGCCGCGGCCCGGCGAGCGAGGCGAGGAAGAAGGTGACGCAGAGCGGTGCCAGCGACACACCGGCCGCGAACGGGCCGTAGTGCAGACCGTTCTGGAGGGCCACGGCCACCACGAACATGAATCCCCCGAAGCCCAGCGAGAACGGGACGATCATGGCCAGGCCGCTGTTCACGGAGGGGATGCGCAGCAGGGACGGCGGTACCAGGGGCGTACGGCCGGCGCGTTCCGCGCGACGCTCGACGTGCAGGAACGCGGCGCCGGCGAAGGGGAAGACGGCCAGCAGGACCCAGGACCACAGCGGCCAGCCGGCCGCCCGGCCCTCGGTCAGCGGCAGCAGCAGGGTGATCAGGGTGGTGGCCAGCAGTACGGTGCCGGGGACGTCGGCCCGGGTCGGGTGCGGGGAGCGGGTCTCGGGGACCGTACGGGCCGCCAGCAGCCAGGCCGCCGCGGCGATCGGGACGTTCACCAGGAAGACCGCACGCCAGCCGGTGCCCGCCAGGTCGGCGGAGACCAGCAGACCGCCGAGCACCTGTCCGACGGCGCTGGAGACACCGGCCGTGCCGCCGTACAGGCTGACGGCCTTGGCGCGCCGCCTGCCGGTGGTGGTGGCCTGGATGGTGGCCAGGACCTGCGGCAGCAGCAGCGCGGCCGCGGCGCCCTGGGCGACCCGGGCGCCCACCAGGGTTCCCGCGTCCGGGGCGAGACCGCAGGCCAGCGAGGTCAGGCCGAAGGCGGCCAGGCCCCACAGGAACAGCCGACGGCGGCCGATGGTGTCGCCGAGCCGACCGCCGAGGACCAGCAGCGTCGCGTACGAGACCCCGTAGCCGGCCACCACCATCTCCAGCATCGCGGGGCCCGCGTGCAGATCGTGGTCGATGGTCGGCAGGGCGACATTGACGATGAAGAAGTCGATCAGGGGCAGGGCCGCGCCCAGCAGGACGGTCAGCAGGCCGAGGGGGGTCAGCGCGGCCGCGGCGGGGTGCTGCCGCGGGGCGTCCGCCGGGGTTTCCAGGACGGTGGTCTGTGTTCCGGTATCGCTCACGGGGTCGACGATCGTCGACCCCTCAGAGGGGTACCAGAGTGTCTTTATCCTGGTACCCGCGCTACCTGGCAACCGGCTGGGGCCTGCGGCACGCTGGAGGCATGACCGTCGATGCGCCCCTGACGCAGGCTGCCACACGTCCCGTCGCCGCCGCCGTTCCGCCGGCTGTCGCCGCCCCGCGCGACGACGCCGCCCGCCGGGCCGAGCTGGCCGCCTTCCTGCGCAGCCGCCGCGAGCGGATCACCCCCGAGCAGGTCGGCCTGCCGCGCGGCAGGCGTCGGCGCACCCCGGGACTGCGCCGCGAGGAGGTCGCGCACCTGGGGGCGGTCGGCGTCACCTGGTACACCTGGCTCGAACAGGCCCGGGACATCCACGTATCACCGCAGGTCCTGGACGCGGTGGCCCGCGCGCTGCTGCTCGACCGCGCCGAGCGCAGTCACCTCTTCGCGCTGGCCGGGGCGGTCGACCCGCTGCCGGGCAGGGAGTGCACGGGCGTACCGCGCGAGTTGCGGCAGATCCTGGGGCAGCTCGCCCCGTTCCCCGCGGTCGTACAGAACAGCCGGTTCGACATCCTCGCCTACAACAGCACCTACGGGCAGCTGATGTGCGATCTCGACGCGCTGCCCCAGGAGGACCGCAACTGCATGTGGCTGGCGTTCACCCACCCCCAGTGGCGGGCGAGCGTGGTCGATCTGGACGCCACGATGCGGGTGATGGCCGCCAAGTTCCGGGCCTCGATGGCCGAGCATGTCGCGGAGCCGGCCTGGAAGGCGCTGGTCGCGCGGCTGACGGAGGCCTCGCCCGAGTTCCGGGAGATCTGGGCGCAGCACGAGGTCGTCCGCCCGATGAGCTCCGTCAAGCTCTTCCGGCATCCGCGGGTGGGCGTCCTGCAGCTGACCGCGACGAGCCTGTGGACGGGGCCCAACCCCGGGCCCAAGCTGCTGTCGTACACCCCCGTGGACGAGGCGTCCCGCGAGCGGCTGCAGCAGCTGGAGGAACTGGCGGCGCGGGCCGTGGCGTAAACGGGCGGGTCGGTGTGGGGGTGGGCCGGTGTGGGGGGCCGGTGTGGAGGTGGGCCGTAAGGGGTGGGGGAACAGATCCCGTAGGGGATGCGAGCGCCCCCTGCGGGCCACAACGTGGCGGGCGCGAGAGGCATTCCCGGGCCGAGAGGCATACCCGGACGAGGACGACCACGCGTGCCGCCAGGGACGAGGACGACCCCCGCGACCCCTCGGGACGAGGACGACCGCGCGCCCGGACGAGCACGATCAGGCGTCTCCCGGGCGAGGATGACCGGGCGCCCCCGGACGAGGACGATCAGGCGTCTCCCGGGCGAGGGCGACCGCGCGCCCCCCGGGCGAGGGCGACCGCGCCCCCCGGACGAGGACGATCAGGCGTCTCCCGGACGAGGACGACCGGGCCCCCGGACGAGGACGATCAGGCGTCCCCCGGGCGAGGCCGACCGCGCGTCCCCCGCGCCCGCCCCGCCGCCCGGTACTCACGACCGTGCCCCCTCCGCCCGTTCCCCCCGCCGTTCCTCCTCGAACAGTGCTGCCGTGCGGGCCGCCGTCGCCCTCGCCCACCGGCCCGTCGTCAGGGCGCCGAGCAGCAGGACGGCGGCACCGCAGCCGGTGATGATCCACCAGGCGGGGCGGCCGGCCGCGAGGAACTCGTCAGCGGTGGCGGCGGCGTGCGCCCCGCCCGCCAGTACGGCGCCGATCACCGCGACGCCGAGGGACTGCCCCACCTGCCGGCTGGTGGAGGCCACGGCGGCGGCCACCCCGGCCTGGGCGCGCGGCATGCCGGACACCGCGGTGTTGGTGATCGGCGCGTTGACCAGGCCGAAGCCGATACCGAACAGGACGTAGGCGGTGAACATCAGGGCAGCGGACGACTGCGCGTCGAAGGCGGCGAAGAGCACTCCGCTGGCGCCCATCGCGGTACCGGCGAGCAGCAGCGGCAGCCGGGGCCCGCGGCCGCCCACCAGCCGCCCCGACACCGGCGCCCAGATCAGCGTCATCCCGGCCATCGGAAGCATGTAGAGCCCGGCGGACAGCGCGGACAGCCCGCGGATGTTCTGCAGGTACAGGGTGTTGATGAAGAGGAAGCCGCCGAGCGCGGCGAAGGCGCAGACCGCCACGACCGTGGCGCCGCTGAACGGCGCGCTGTGGAAGAACCGCAGATCGAGCAGGGGCTCGGCGCGGCGCCGCTCGTAGCCGATCAGCGCCGCCAGCGAGACCACCGCCACCAGCACGCACGCCAGGATCTCGGTGGACGCCCAGCCGGCGTCCGGCGCCTCGATGATCGCGTACGTCAGCGACCCGAGCAGTGTGATCACCAGCAGCTGGCCGACCGGGTCGACCCGGCGCGGCCGGGGGGCGCGCGATTCGGGCACGTAGCGCAGGGTCAGCAGGAGCGCCAGGGCGCCGATCGGGACGTTGATCCAGAAGATCGAGCGCCAGCCGACGCTCTGCACCAGCAGCCCGCCGATCACCGGCCCGGCCGCCATGCTGATGCCGACGACGCCGCCCCACACCCCGATCGCGCGGGCCCGCTCCCGGGGCTCGGTGAAGGTGTTGGTGATGATCGACATCGCGACGGGGTTGAGCATCGAGCCGCCGACCGCCTGCACCATCCGGAAGACCACCAGCCACCCCAGGTCCGGCGCCAGGCTGCACAGCAGCGAGCCGATCGCGAAGACCACCAGCCCGACCAGGAAGATCCGCCGCCGCCCGAGGCGGTCGGCGGTCGACCCCGCCAGCATCAGCAGCGACGCCAGCACCAGCGTGTAGGCGTCGATCGTCCACTGCAGACCGGCGACCGAGGCGTTCAGCTCGCGCTGCATGGCGGGCAGGGCGACGTTGAGGACGGTGTTGTCGAGGCTGACGATCAGCAGGCTCAGACAGCAGATCGCCAGTACCAGGAGTCGACGCCGGCGGCTGAGATCAGGCATGGTTGAACGCTACAACCATCTGGGCCGGTCGGCTCTGGCAGGGCCACTCCCGCGGTGCGGGACAATGGGAGGTCGCAGCGGCCGGTCGCCCCGTACGGCCGAGGCCCGCCCGCCCCGCCAACGGAAGTCGAAGAAAGCCGAAGGTATCGCCGCCATGACTCTGCTGCAGATCGGTCCGCACGCGGTGCAGCCGCCCGTGGTCCTCGCGCCGATGGCGGGGATCACCAACGCCCCGTTCCGGACGCTGTGCCGGGAGTTCTCCGGCGGCAAGGGCCTCTTCGTCAGCGAGATGATCACGACGCGGGCGCTGGTCGAGCGCAACGAGAAGACCATGCAGCTGATCCACTTCGACGAGACCGAGAAGCCGCGCTCGATCCAGCTGTACGGCGTCGACCCGGAGACCGTCGGCAAGGCCGCCCGCATGATCGCGGAGGAGGCCCTCGCCGACCACATCGATCTCAACTTCGGCTGCCCGGTCCCGAAGGTGACCCGCAAGGGCGGCGGCTCCGCGCTGCCGTACAAGCGCAACCTGCTGCGCTCCATCCTGCGCGAGGCGGTGGCGAACGCGGGCGCCCTGCCGGTGACGATGAAGATGCGCAAGGGCATCGACGACGACCACATCACCTACCTGGACGCGGGGCGGATCGCGGCCGAGGAGGGCGTCACGGCGATCGCCCTGCACGGACGGACCGCCTCCCAGCACTACGGCGGCACCGCCGACTGGGACGCCATCGCCCGCCTCAAGGAGCATGTCCCCGAGATCCCGGTGCTCGGCAACGGCGACATCTGGTCGGCGGACGACGCCCGGCGGATGATGCGGGAGACCGGCTGCGACGGGGTGGTCGTGGGCCGCGGCTGCCTGGGGCGGCCCTGGCTGTTCGGCGACCTGGTGGCGGCGTTCGAAGGCACCGGCACCTATGCCCAGCCGACGCTCAAGGAGGTCGCGGCGGTGATGCTGCGGCACGCCACACTGCTCGGCGAGTGGATCGGCGACGAGGCCCGCGGCGTGATCGACTTCCGTAAGCACGTCGCCTGGTACACCAAGGGCTTCTCGATCGGCTCCGAGATGCGCCGCAGCCTCGCGGTCACCTCCTCGCTCGACGAACTGGACGCCCTGCTGTCGGAGCTGGACCTCGACCAGCCGTGGCCGGCCGGCGCGGACGGCCCGCGCGGCCGCACCTCGGGCCGCAACCGCGTCGTCCTGCCGGACGGCTGGCTGGACGACCCGTACGACTGCAAGGGCGTCGACGCGGACGCGGAGCTGGACACGTCGGGCGGCTGAGAACGGCCGCACCCGGTGGCGTCTCGTCCGACGGCTCCCCCGAACGGGGGAGCCGGACATCGGCGTCTCCCCCCTGCTGGTGAGGCGCCTCCCTGCTCGGCGCAGCAGCATGACCGGTGCCGCACCGACCGGGCCGGACTGACCCTCACGTCACGCCCGTCCGGGTCCTGGGCGGCGGCCCGCCGCGGTACGGGGGTTCGCGGCGGGCCGGGGCGTGTCGGCGTCACGGATGCGGGGCGGGCGGTGGGCGCCGCGCTACCGTTTGAGTCCGTACGGGGTACGGGCGCGCGGCCGACCGAACGGCCGCGCACCGCATCCGGCAGGCCATGGGCAGGCACCGGGCAGGCCACGGGCAGGCACCGGGGACGACGCCGAGGGAGAAGCTGTGGTGAACGGAGACGCTGTTCTCGGGGCCACGGAGCAGGGCGCGGCCACCGTGCAGGCCGGGGCCCCCGAGCACGCCGGGGCCACCGTGCAGGCCGGGGACGTGGAGAAGGCCGGGAACGTGGAGAAGGCCGGCAACGCCGCGGACACCGAGCGGGCGGTCCAGGCCAAGCTCGGTGACACCCCCGTCCGTTACGAGCAGATGGCCGCGGTGGCGAACATCTACCGCGCGGCCGCCGTGGTGCGCCAGCACTTCGAGAACTCCGTGCTGCGCGGCGCCGACCTGACCTGGACGTCCTTCGTCGTGCTGTGGGTGGTGTGGATCCGGGGCGAGCGGGAGACCCGCAGGGTCGCCGAGGAGGCCGGCATCTCCAAGGGCACGCTCACCGGCGTCGCCCGTACCCTCCAGGGCCGTGGCCTGCTGGAGCGCAGGGTGCACCCGGACGACGGGCGGCTCGCCCTGCTCTCCCTGACGCCCGAGGGCGAGCGGCTGATGACCCGGGTCTTCCCGGAGTTCAACGCCGAAGAGGCCTTCGTCACCGAGGGGTTGAGCGACGACGAGGCGCTGGACCTGGCGGATCTGCTGCGCCGGGTCGTGGTGCAGGTCGAGACCCGGGGCGCCCAGCGGCGACTGGAGCTGCTGGACGGCCAGGCCCCGCCGCCGCGGCGCAGCGGACGGCGGGCGAAGCTGTAGGCCAGGCGCCTTTCAGCGCTCCACCTCAGCGCTCCACCTCAGCGCTCGGCCTCAGCTCTCCGTCCGCCGGCCCGCCCCCTCGGCGACCAGCCCCGCCGCGCCGATCTCGCGGTAGCGGTCGAGCAGTTCACCGATCACCCGGACCGCATCCTGGTCGGCGGGCGTATAGACCCACAACTTGGCGTCGGGGAAGTCGGTCGTCGTGAAACCCGTGGCGGTGATCGTGACCGTGCGGCCGTCGGCGGTACGGAATTGCTTGCGGTGGGTGGCCGGTGCCGAGACTTCGTGCCGGGCCCACAGTTCCACGAAAAGCGGGCTGGCCTCGGAGAGTTTCCGGATATACGCGCGCCAGCGCGGATCGGTCAGCCGCCGGCCGAATTCGGCCCGCAACTGCCCGACCATGAAAGAGACCTCACGCTCCCAGTCGACCAGAGGCTGACTCACCTCGTCCGCCGTGAAGAGCCGCCACAGCACATTGCGGTCGGGCGGCGAAAGCAGCACCATCCGCGGGTCGAGCGCGGCGTATGCGTCATTGAAGGCCAGTACGTCATAACCGGCGGACACCACGCCCGCCGGCAAGGGGCTCAGCGAATCCAGAATGGTCTGCATGGCCCCCGCCTCGGGCGGCAGCGGATGCCGGGCCGGGGGGCAGCCGACGGCGCCGGGCACACCGGCGAGCCGGTGCAGATGGGCGCGCTCCTCCGGACCGAGCAGCAGCGCACGGGCGATGGCGTCCAGCACCTGCACGCTCGGGTTGATCGCCCGGCCCTGCTCAAGCCACGTGTACCAGGCCACCCCGACACCGGCGCGCTGGGCGACCTCCTCGCGGCGCAGCCCCGGGGTACGCCGCCGCGGCCCGCCGGGCAGGCCCACGTCCTCGGGTGTGATGCGCTCCCGGCGCAGGCGCAAAAACGCGGCGAGTTCACCGCGCCGGGAGGCCGCGGCGGATGCGGAACGGGTGGTGATCGCTGACACCGCACCATCATGCGGGATGCCGCGACGCCGTGCCAGATACCGTCGGTACCAGGATCACTGGATCTCTGGTACCCGAATACGGCGGTCGTGATCATCGCTGTCATGAGTGAGCTGACCTACGACCCGGATATCCCCACAACGCGGCCGACGCCGGCCACCCCGCCCCACCGGAAGAGAAATCGACCGCACCCCAACGGAATTCTCCTCGTCGTTCTCGGCGCGGTATTCATGGCGCTGCTGGACGCGACCGTCGTCAATGTCGCCACCCCGACCATGCGCACCGATCTCCATGCCACCGGTTCCGCACTCCAGTTGATTGTCGCCGGCTATACGATTTCCTATGCCGCGCTGCTGATCACCGGCGCCCGGCTCGGTGCCCGGCACGGATTCCGCACCGTCTTCCTACTGGGCCTGGCCACCTTCACGCTGGCCTCGTTCGGCTGCGGACTGGCACCGGGGGCCGGGGTGCTGATCGGCGCCCGTGTGGTGCAGGGCATCGGCGCGGGGCTGATGGTTCCGCAGATCTACAGCCTGATTCAGCTGACGTTCGAAGGGCGGGCCAGGGCCCGGGCGTTGAGCCTGTACGCGACGGTGGTCGCCCTCGCCGTGGTGGTCGGCCAGGTCGCCGGCGGACTGCTGGTCAGCGCGGACCTGTTCGGCACCGGCTGGCGCCCGGTCTTCCTGATCAATGTGCCGGTGGGGTCGGCGCTGCTGCTCGCGGCGCTGCGGCTGCTGCCCCGCCGGACGGCCCCGTCGCCCAAGGGGCTGGACCTGCCCGGCCTCCTCACGCTGACCACCGCGCTGCTGCTGCTGGTCGTACCGCTGGTGCTGGGCCGTGAGCAGCACTGGCCGCGGTGGGCCACCGGCGCCCTGATCGCCGCGGTCCCGGCGTTCGCGCTGTTCGTGCTGGTCGAGCGGAGGGTTGCCCGCCGCGGCGGCGCGCCGCTCGTCCCCGGCCGGGTGCTGAGGTCGCGGGACCTGGTGTGCGGTGCGGCCGCCCTCTTCTTCAGCATGTCCGGTTACGCCGGCTTCCTCTTCTCCTTCTCCCAGCATCTGCAGTCGGGGCTCGGCGAGTCCGCGATCCGCGCCGGCCTGACCTTCGCGCCGCTGGCCGTCGGCGTCGCCACCGGCAGCCTCACCTGGCAGAAGCTGCCCGCCCGCTGGCAGTTGCGGATGATCGCCGCCGCCTGCGTCCTGGCCGCGGTCGGCTACCTCGGCATCGGCCTCACCCTGCGCGCGGGCGGCCGGGGCGGTCTCGTACTCCTGGTGCTCCAGCTGCTGTGGGGGCTCGGCCTCGGCTACACCACCAGCCCGCTGCTGACCCTCGCCCTGTCCGGCATCGCCCCCGACGATGCCGCCGATGCCAGCGGGGTGCTCACCACCGTCCCGCAGATCGCCCAAGTGGTCGGCGTCGCCGCGTACGGCAGCGTCTTTCTGTCCCTCGCCGACGGGCCGACGGCGGCCGCGCACCAGGCCGCCGCATCCGTGCCCGCCGCGGCCGCATCCGCCGCAGCCCTGCACGCCACCGCCCTGCCGGTCGCCGTCGGCGCCCTGCTCGGGGCGCTGGCGCTCGTCCCGCTGCTCCGCGGCCGTGCCGGGAAGGGCCTCGCGGCGGTGAACGGGGCCGGGGACAAGTGAAGTTTGCGCCCAAAAGCGTTGCTTCGGTACGCCTCACCGGACCCGGGGACCTGCGCGCCTTGGCCATCGTGCACGACCAACTGTCCACCGCGGGCCATGTCGGCGAGCGGCTGGCCGAGCGGGGCCATGAGCTCGACGAACCGCACGTGGTGCCAGCCGAGCGGTAGTCGAGCGGTATACGAACCCCGACGTCGACGTGGCTTTCCCACCGGCCGGGAACTATGGCCTGATCCTGACGCCCAGTGCCCAGTGCCCCGTGCCCCGTGCCCAATTCCCCGTGGTCGGTGGCACGGCGGAACGGCGGAACGGCGGAACGGCGGAACGCCTGGTCGGGCCCGGCCCCTGGTTCCCGTTCCACGGCGACCGCTGGACGCTGCCGCCGGGCGCCCGGGAGGTGGCACACAACGCCTCCGCCTCGTAGGCCTTCCTCTGCGGTCGGCCCCGCATCGGCGGGTGGCCGAATCGCGTGCAGATCTGCTGGCCGTACGGGAGCGGGCACGCGCCCTCGTCGACGCGTTCCTGGTTCGGGAGGTCGCCGTGGAGGGTCCAAATGATGGGACCCCAGCACACATGAGCGCGTGATTCTCGCCACCCCTGATAGGTGGCGCGCTCAGATGAGCGAAGTGCGCCGGGCTCCACCTCTCCAATGGTGGCACCCGGTGCCACGCGTCATGTGTTCGACTGATCAAGTCATGGATTGCTCTGCGTAGCGAAGCTGCCCTGCTCTGATTGCGTAGCGGAGTGATGCATTCAGGCAGTAAACACAGCCGAGAACGCATGATCACTTTCGATCTGCTGGCGGACGCCTAGTTACACGCGTATGTCGACCAAGTGGACGTACCCATACGCCTTCGATCTGGGTATGTTCCTCGCCGTCAGGGCAGCCCGTCGGCGAGGAGTCAGTGCCGTGCCGGAAACACAAGATCCCCACGTAACCCAGCCTTCGTCCGCGAAGTTCGTCTACGACTTCACCGAGGGCAACAAGGAGCTCAAGGACCTCCTAGGCGGCAAGGGCGCGAACCTTGCCGAGATGACCAACCTGGGGCTTCCCGTCCCTCCGGGCTTCACGATCACCACCGAGGCCTGCAAGGTCTACCTGGAGAGCGGCACCGAGCCCGCGGCACTGCGTGCCGAGGTCTCCGAGCACCTCGACGCCCTTGAGCAGAAGATGGGCAAGAAGCTCGGCCAGGCCGACGACCCGCTGCTCGTATCGGTGCGTTCCGGGGCGAAGTTCTCCATGCCCGGCATGATGGACACCGTCCTCAACATCGGCCTCTCCGACGCGTCGGTTTCCGGCCTCGCCTCGCAGGCCGGCGACGAGCGGTTCGCGTGGGACTCCTACCGCCGCCTCATCCAGATGTTCGGCAAGACCGTGCTGGGCGTCGACGGCGAGCTCTTCGAGGACGCGCTGGAGGAGGCCAAGCAGGCCAAGGGCGTCCGCGTCGACGTCGACCTGGACGCCAAGGACCTCAAGGGCCTGGTCGCGGACTTCAAGGACATCGTCGCCAAGGAGACCGGCCGGGACTTCCCGCAGGACCCGCGCGAGCAGATGGACCTCGCCGTCCGCGCGGTCTTCGACTCCTGGAACACCGACCGCGCCAAGCTCTACCGCCGCCAGGAGCGCATCCCCGGCGACCTCGGCACGGCCGTCAACGTCTGCTCCATGGTCTTCGGCAACCTCGGCCCCGACTCCGGCACCGGCGTCGCCTTCACCCGCGACCCCGCCAGCGGCCACCAGGGCGTCTACGGCGACTACCTGCAGAACGCCCAGGGCGAGGACGTCGTCGCCGGTATCCGCAACACGGTCCCGCTCGCGGACCTGGAGCAGATCGACAAGGCGTCCTACGACCAGCTGATGCAGATCATGGAGACGCTCGAAACGCACTACAAGGACCTGTGCGACATCGAGTTCACCATCGAGCGCGGCAAGCTGTGGATGCTGCAGACCCGGGTCGGCAAGCGCACCGCCGGTGCCGCCTTCCGGATCGCCACCCAGCTCGTCGACCAGGGCCTGATCGACGAGGCCGAGGCCCTCCAGCGGGTCAACGGCGCGCAGCTCGCCCAGCTGATGTTCCCCCGCTTCGACCTGGGTGCGAAGTCCGAGATGATCGGCCGCGGCATCGCCGCCTCCCCGGGCGCGGCGGTCGGCAAGGCCGTCTTCGACTCGTACACCGCCGTCAAGTGGTCGCGCTCCGGCGAGAAGGTCATCCTGATCCGCCGGGAGACCAACCCCGACGACCTCAACGGCATGATCGCCGCCGAGGGCATCCTCACCTCCCGCGGCGGCAAGACCTCGCACGCCGCCGTCGTCGCCCGCGGCATGGGCAAGACCTGTGTCTGCGGCGCCGAGGAGCTGGAGGTCGACACCAAGTCCCGCCGGATGACGACCGGCGACGGCACCGTCATCGAAGAGGGCGACGTCGTCTCCATCGACGGCTCCACCGGCAAGGTCTACGCCGGCGAGGTGCCGGTCGTGCCCTCCCCGGTCGTGGAGTACTTCGAGGGCCGGATGCACGCCGGCGCCGACGACGCGGACGAGCTGGTCAAGGCCGTCCACCGGATCATGGCGTACGCGGACCGGGTCCGCCGGCTGCGCGTACGGGCCAACGCCGACAACGCCGAGGACGCCGCCCGCGCCCGCCGGTTCGGCGCCCAGGGCATCGGCCTGTGCCGCACCGAGCACATGTTCCTCGGTGAGCGCCGCGAGATGGTCGAGCGCCTCATCCTGGCCGACACCGAGACCGACCGGGACGCCGCGCTCGCCCAGCTGCTTCCGCTGCAGAAGGCCGACTTCATCGAGCTGTTCGAGTCGATGGACGGCCTGCCGGTGACCGTACGGCTGCTGGACCCGCCGCTGCACGAGTTCCTGCCCGACATCACCGAGCTGTCGGTCCGGGTCGCGCTCGCCGAGGCCCGCAAGGACGCCAACGAGAACGACCTCCGGCTCCTCCAGGCCGTGCACAAGCTGCACGAGCAGAACCCGATGCTGGGTCTGCGCGGCGTCCGCCTCGGCCTGGTCATCCCCGGCCTGTTCGCGATGCAGGTCCGCGCGATCGCCGAGGCGGCCGCCGAGCGCAAGAACGCCAAGGGCGACCCGCGTGCGGAGATCATGATTCCGCTGGTGGGCACCGTCCAGGAGCTGGAGATCGTCCGCGAGGAGGCCGAGCAGGTCATCGCCGAGGTCGAGCAGACCCACGGTGTCAGCCTCCGGCTCACCCTCGGCACGATGATCGAGCTGCCCCGCGCCGCCCTCACGGCCGGTCAGATCGCCGAGTCCGCCGACTTCTTCTCCTTCGGTACCAACGACCTCACGCAGACGGTCTGGGGCTTCAGCCGCGACGACGTCGAGGCCAGCTTCTTCACCGCGTACCTGGAGAAGGGCATCTTCGGCGTCAGCCCGTTCGAGACCATCGACAAGGACGGCGTCGGCTCGCTCGTCCGCAACGCCGCCGCGGCCGGCCGGGCCACCCGCCCGGACCTCAAGCTCGGTGTGTGCGGCGAGCACGGCGGCGACCCGGAGTCCGTCCACTTCTTCCACGAGGTGGGCCTGGACTACGTCTCCTGCTCCCCGTTCCGCATCCCGGTCGCACGACTGGAGGCGGGCCGCGCGGCGGCGGAGAGCAAGGGCCGCCACCGCGCCGCCCCGCCCCGGCCGCCCGGGCGGCGGAGGGCGCCGGGGGCCCCCGGCAACCAGCCCACCGGAGCCGGCGACCGGGAACCCCGAACCCTCATCCACCCGGCCATAGGCTCCGGCACCCCAACGAGGGCGGCACCTTGTGCGGAGGTGCCGCCCTCGCTTGCATGATCTGCGGAAGCTGTCAAGCCAAGTCGCTGACCATGCAAAACAGTGCTTGCTGGCGCTGGTTGCCGTTGAGCGTGTATGGAACCGTTGTGCCCTCGTTGTGCCCTCCGCCCACGGCTGGGCCTGGCACGCGCTGATACGGAGAGGCTCCCGTCCTTATCCCAGGGCGGGAGCCTCTGCGTTCTGCGGTCATCATGACCTACCACTCACGAGACTGATTCTCTATCGCGTACCGTGCACGGACCCGGTCTCCACAGGGCATGCTGTGCTCGCGCGAGCACAGAGCGCGCTGCGTGTCAGAGCTCTGTGGTTACGTTGACGGGGCTGGCCAGCAACCCGTCCTTGCAGGCCGGCACAGGGATGAGCTTCGGGGCGTTGGGGGGCGGCAGTGTGTGGGATCAGTGCGTGGAAGGGGGAGTCGCCGAGTGACCTCACCTGACTACGACTTCAAAGATCTTTCCCCCTACGACTTTGAGGCACTAATCCGTGACCTGCTCTCTGCGAATGAAAATTCACCCTTTTCTACTTACAGAGTAGGTCCCGACGGCGGGATCGACCTCAAAGCCCGTAAAGACGGCTCGCTTCACATTGCTCAGTGCAAGCATACGCCAGATGCCTCGCGCGCCAAGCTGAAGAGCTTGGCAGCAAAAGAACGCGATAAGCTGTCAAAATTCAAGGATCCCATTCAGCGGTACATATTCATTACATCGGCCGACATCACCCCAGGTGTGGAAGAGGAGCTGCGGTCCGGATTTTCCGGGTGTGCCGCGACGGTTGAGGTCCACGGTAGGGGGTGGCTTAACGCGCTTCTTGCGTTGCACCCCGAGTTAGAGCGTCGGCACTTTAAGCTATGGATCAAGTCCTCGTTAGCGATTAAGCAAATGCTTGCCGGAGGTGTTTTCCTTCGAGGGCAGTCGAGAGCCCGGCGCATCCAGCAGAATTACCTTCGCTTCGTCCACCATGAGGTCTGCGACCGGGCTGATAGGGCACTGGAATCCAGGGGTGTCGTACTTATTGCCGGTTCGCCCGGAGCTGGTAAGACCGCTGTCGCAGAATATCTAATTTTGCAGTGGTGGAGGCGAGGGTATCGAGTAATCGTCGACCCCCGAACGGTGGACAGTTGGTGGGAATGGCTCGAAGACGATACTCCTACTATATTCTTCTTCGATGACGCGTGGGGGCAAACTCGACTGCACGACCATGCTACTAGTCACTATGACAAAGACTTTGCAGAGTTCCTGACGACGATTCTGGAAAAGAACTCCACCGCGAATGGAGCTCAAACTAGAGGCAAGGTTGCTGTGGTAACCAGCCGATCGCAGGTGCTGCACGACACGCGGCGCTTCAGTGATGCCACGAAAATGGTGCTTGAGCATATGCCGAATTCGGTCATCGCTGTGGAGCGGCTTACGTCTGAGGTGAAGTCGAGGATTCTCTTCAATCACGTCAATGTCGCGGTTGTGGATGAGCGTGCTAGGCGCGAGCTGGCTAATGGTGACTGGTGGAGTGGCGTATCCGGCCATCAAAACTATTCACCCCGCATAGTTGAGCTTGTTACAGCTAGGCGTCATTTCACCTCAGGGCGTCAGTTGATCAATGAACTCCACGAAGCACTGGACGACCCGCAACAGGTTTGGCAAACGTCGTTCAATACGTTCTCCCCCCTTGAGCAGCTACTTCTGTCTACCCTTGCTGTGTCGGACTCGCAGGGGGTGAGGCGTGAGACATTGACTCAGCGTCTCCAGGACTACTCGCCCACCGAATTTGGGAATGCGATTGGGCGGCTCGTTGGCACGTGGATTGAGCGCTCATATACGAACGGGTATGACGTGTTGGCGCTTGCTGACCCAAGTCAGCGAGATTTTCTAGTCCGGCTGCTTGCGCGCGAACCACTCGTCTGTCTTGACTTGATTAAACACGTATGTTCCTTCGAGGATCTAAAAATCCTTTGCGAGCGAGGAAGGGCGCCGGAGCTTGAGTACCAACCTTCTCTTTTTTCCGTGGAAGATGATTCATTGCGGACTTCTATGGACGAGTGTGCCCAGCCGCTTTTGATCGCCATGCGTGCGATGTGGGATAGGCGACTTGAGGGGGTTGATGTCGTCCCAAGGGGTGTCCTCACGTTTCCTACCGACGCCTTTGTTGACCTTTTTTCGACCTTCATCGAAATGGTTGTTTATCACGCGGACCGCTATGCTGCTAAAGAGGTCGGCGACTTTGGTCTTGACGGCTGGTTTGAGTCCAACATCGGCAAACTCATGGAACTGCTAACGGATACGGACATGGGTTCTTTCCATGAGTCCATGGATGCAGTCGAGCAGATTTATGGCAAGTTTCGCAGCTTGACACGGTATAGGGAGTTCTCAGGCCCCTGGTCTGGGCATATTGAAGTATTGCGCGGTGCAATCCGAGAGGCATGGGGTGCCTGGGACGCGGAGGCTCTGCGGGTATTCGGGCCAAGCGAGTACTGGTTCGATCTCGTCGGTGTCATAATAGAGTCCCCATACTTGTTTAAGGATCTCGGGTTCCATGAGGCAGCCGCTTCCATTTTTCACCTGGAGGCGTTCGATGAGGAATTTAGCTCTCGGATCGAGGATGACCCGTACAACTCTAATTGGATGCAAAATCTTGACGATCTCGAGGATCTCTTCGAATGTTCCTTGCTGGAGTCGCGGAGAGTTCTCAAGAATCATGGATCGATTTACGAGGGTGATCCTGATTCGCTCGAAGATGAAGTGGCTTCACCGAGGGGAATTCAAAGAAATGAGCAAGTGGACCGCAAAATGTCAACAGGGGGGATCGAAGCGCTTTTTCGCTCTTTGGGTTATCCGTTGACGGATGGCGGGGGTGCGCAGGGGGCTGGCGGGTGAACCATCGGGGCTTCGACGCGACTCTCAGGACGTCCTGTGGCCGCCGCCCGGTCCATGGCGTGCCGACCGTACGGATTCCTCTAGGACCGCGAGCAGATTCTCGGTCGGCTGTGGCGTGCGCGGGGGCTCAAGCTGTCCGCCGGCGGTCTTGGCGTCGATGAGCTGTTCCAGAGCCTCGCGGTACTGGTCGTGCAGTTCGTCAGTGTCCACTCCGGCTAGTTCGCCGATCAGCTGGACTGCGAGGCGGAGTTCCCGCTCGGTCACTGGCGTCGTGGGTGCCAGTCCGTGGGGTTCGCGTATCTCGTCTGGCCACAGCAGCGTGTGCAGGATGAGCGTGCTGTGTCGGGGTCGGAGCGCGGCCAGGCGCTCGCGCGTGCGGATGGCCACCTTGCAGACAGCGACGGCTTCGGACCGGGTGAGGGCTGCGGCGAGCAGGGTGTAGGCGTGTTGGGCGGTCTCGCCGTCCGGCGCGACAAAGTAGGGCTTGGCGAACCGGATGGGGTTGATGTCGTCGGCCGGCACGAAGCCCAGGACGTTGACTTGGTGGCGGGTCGGCAGTGGCAGCCGCTCCAGGTCCCTCTCCGACAAGGGCACCACACCGGCACCAGCGAGTTCATGTCCGCGGCCCACATCTTCGTAGGGAACCTCCTGCCGTCGATCTCGCACACTCTCCGGTGGCGGATGGGCCCGTTGTCGGCCTTGTGGATCTCCCTGAGCCGGACCGGGTGCTCCTCGGTTGCCGCATAGAGGCGGCAGGGCAGTACGACCAGACCGAATGTGATCGCCCCGGTCCACACTGCTCTGGGCGGCAAGCTGGTGACCATATCTCCAGCCTCCCGCCGGTCCGCCACTGTCGCAGCGCGGGCCACTATGCGCCGGGCGGGCGGCGCGCTGCTCTAGGCGGGCTAGCCGACGAGCTCAGAGAAGCCCAAGCTCGGTGTCAGGACGACATAGGGCGCACGGCTCCCCCCCTTCGGTAACGGCGCGCATGGCTTGGTCCCGGCTGATGGGGCGAGCGCGTCGGCCGGCGCTTCGGCATCCGCCGACGTGTACAGCGATGGGTTGCCCTTCGCCGCCGATGCTGAGCTGTACAACCCAGTCCGGTGGGGGAGGGGGGATGGCCCGCTACGCTGGTGCGCACCACCTCACGAGGGAGAGTGCTCTGCGGATGGGGCCAAAGACAGCCAAGGTCTACGAGACGATTCGTGCACGGCTCGCCTCAGGCGAGTACGCCCCGGGCGACAAGATGCCGTCAGAGCGCACGCTCGTGGATGAACTCGGCATTGGGCGGACGGCACTCCGGCAAGTGCTGGCCCGCCTCGTGGCAGAGGGCGCCTTGGAGGTTCGCGGCCGTAGCTCGTATCGAGTGCCCAGTGCCGTTATCAAGACTCCTGAGGGGCTGGAGCCCTGGCGTATTCATGGTGAGCGCGATGTCTACGACAATCGTTGGGTCAAACTCCAGCTCTGGGATGTGGAGCCGCCCGGCATGGAGCGCTTCGAACATCACGTGGTGAAGCTCAACCATGTCGCCGTGACTGCGGTTCTGGACGATCAGGACCGCGTGCTGATGATGTACCGGTACCGCTTCGTCCCGCAGCAGTGGGGATGGGAGCTGCCGGGCGGCATCGTGGATGCCGGAGAAGACCCCGCGGAAACGGCGGTACGGGAAGTCGTGGAGGAAACGGGTTGGCGGCCGAAATCAGTCGAGCACGTCGTCACCTATCAGCCCATGGTCGGCATGGTCGACTCTCCTCACGAGATTTTTGTGGGACAGGGAGCTGAGCATGTTGGCGACCCGACGGATCTTGAAGAAGCCGGCCACATCGCGTGGGTACCTCTGACCGACATTCCGAACCTGATGGCTCGTGGCGAGCTGATGGGCTCCGGCACGCTCGTCGCTCTGCTCCACATCCAGGCCAGCCGCAGCACGCAGGGAGCTACAGCCGCGCGCTGAGGAGGTCGATGCGACGACGTTGGCGCACGGAGCCCGTGCGACTCGCCAACAGCCTCGCTTGCCTCAGGTGGGTGTTCGCCTCCTCGTACTCGGCTCGCGCCAAGTGAGCCTGTACGAGGTCGGCATGGAGCCCCGCCTGCGCTCGCACGAAGGAAGAATCGGCCACTTCCAGGGCGCCGTACAGGCTACGCACAGCATCCTCATCACCGAGCAGGGCAAGTGCGTTGCCGCGCCATCGGGCTAGGTGAGCCTCGTTGAGGAAGATGCTCAGCATCTCGGGATCGCGGGCCTCCTGGCCAGGCGGGAGACTAGAGGCAGCAGCGTCGAGCGCCCGTCGGCAGTCATCAGGCAGTCCTGCATGGACGCACAATTCTGCTTCCGCGGCGTATAGCCAGGCACGGAAACGGGGAGAGCCATCCCGGCCAAGGGTGCGCTGCGCGTCCCGGACCAGTTCAAGGCCGAGTCCTGGCCGGCCGGCCTCGCAGAGCACGTACGCCTGCTCTGCCATGGCGTGCGTGAGGTACATGCGATCATCAGCGTCGCGTGCTGCCCGCTTCGCAACTTCGTAGTGCCGCCAAGCCCGCTCGACTGCCCCGGCATCGATTGCCTGCCATGCGGCCAGCGTCGACGCTCCCGCCAGCGCAAGCGCAACAGGCCGCCGTGCACTGGGCAGGACCGCGAAGTTCAGCGCATCTTCGAGGGCTGCGAGGTGACCCGTCATTTGGTCCACCAGGGCAGAGGCGCCCAACTGGCGGTCCATGGTTCGCAGTAGCTCGGTCTGGTCGTTGAACGCCTTCACCATGGATTGGCTGACGCTGCTAGCTGCGTCGATCCTGCTCAGTAGCTCGTCGTACCCGTCGGCCCCAGACGGGGCAACGTCGGTCGTGCCGCCCCTCAATTCCTTGTCGGTGACACCAAGGAGCTTCCGCAAAATCGCCGCATAGCGGTCCGAGATGTTGCGCTTGCCGTTCTCCCACTCAGACACGTACACACGCAAACTCGCCTTCGAGGCAACATCCGTGACGTGCTGTCGGGCGTACTGCTCAATCTCGCGAACCAGGCGCTCTTGAGACCAGCCTCGCGCTGTCCGCGCATTCCGAAGTCCTGTACTCACAGGCCACCGCCCGGCGATAGGTCCGCTCACTGACCACCCCAGCATGCCCCACAACACCGCAGGTCAACAGGGGTTAACAGGCTTGGGGTTAAGGCCTGTTGGCTACCGGCCCCCCACCCCGGACCGGTCTTCTGGAGACACGCCAGGGCGGGCAACCGCCGCTCGGAATAACGAAGCCCTTGACTCTGGTGCGCACCAGATGCCAATCTGGTGCGCACCAGATGGAGCGTCACTTTCGATCTGGTTCCCAACTCAACAGTGGACGAGGCCTGCGCGATCGGCCTCGCTGGCGCCCCTCAGACGTGGGGGGACTAAGCGCGATCCCCAGGGAGGGTGCGAGAAGCGGCCAGAGAACGCGCGAATACGAGAGGAGATCACCTATGACGCATCGAAGTACGAGGGCGCTGCCGCGCTGGACCGGCACAGGCAGCAACGCCCATCGCGTCACTTCTTCCGCACCACCCACGGCATCACCCGCGAGGTGACGCGTGGTTCATCCGGAGCAACCGCGGCCCTGCCGCGGCCGGTTGCCTCCTCCGCCCGTCCGGGCGCCCTCCATGGGCTGCTCGTACGGGCGGGGTTGAGGGGAGCCGGAAGCCCGCTGGTTCCACAGACGATCTCGCTATCGCGAGAGAGGGAGAAAACCATGACCCGCTACTACGACGACAACGACGACCGCCCGACCCTGCTGGACGAGACCCCCTCCGGACAGAAGGTGTACCTCGGGGACGAGAGCCCGACCCTGCTGGACCGGACCCCTGACGGGCGGCCGATCTACACCACGGGCCCGAAGTAACCAAAGGGGCCGTTCACTGTCAGGCGCACGGCCGCCCACCTGGGACTGGCGCCTACGCGCTGGACCAGTTCCTTCCACCACCTGTGGCTGCTGGTCGCCGCGCTGCTCATCACCACCGCCTGACCCGCCCCCGAACGGCGTGCGGCCCCGGGGCGCAATCCCGGGGCCGCTGACAGGCCGTTCCTCGCCAAAGGAGCCACGACCCAATGAACATCATCGTTCCTGTTCAGAACGGTGTTACCACCCTCCACCCCGACCTTGAGCCGACGGACGCGGAGCTGAAGGCGATCGAGGCTGAGATGCCGCTCATCTCCGCCGGCGTCGAACTGCTGGATGTGCAGATCGCCCTGCTGGACCGGGTGCCGTCCGAGCTGGACAAGCGCCGGTTGCGCAGGGCCCGGCGCCGTGTGCTGGCCGCCCGGCGGGAGCTGGCGAACCTGACCTCCGCCACGGCGTTCGTGCCGGAGGTGGGGGCATGAGCTACCAGGACACCGCGCTGACCGCCGCCCACGCGGAGGTCAAGACCGAACTGGCCCGCACCGACACCAAGGCGTCGCTGCTGCTGGCGTTCATCGGCGCGATGCTCGCCGGGGCCTGGACGGCCGCGACCAGCGTCCACCTGCCCACCGTCGCCATCGGAGTCGGTGCGGTCGGGGTGGCGGTGCTGCTGGCTGCGGCCGGACTGCTGCTGTACACGGTCCGGCCCAACCTCGGAGGGGCCCGGCCGCAGGGCTTCCCGCGCTGGGCCACCCTGACCCCGGACGAGATCCGCGACGCGCTGAGCGAGGACGACCGCCCATCGCACATCGCCACCCTGTCCCGCATCGCCGTGGTCAAGTTCGGCAGGCTCAAGCGCGCGATCGACCTGACGTGCGTTGCCGGCGGACTGCTGGTGGTCGCTGCGGTGATCGCGTGGGGTGGTGGGTCGTGAGCCTGAGCACCTACCGCCAAGAGCAACGCGCCGACCAGGCTGCCGCGGCCGAGCAGCGCAGGCTGAATGCTGCGGCGGCCGACGAACGGCGCGCCGATCGGCAGCGCACGGCGGACGAGCGCACGGCGCGGCTGAGGCAGCAGGCCCGGCAGGACCGGGAGGCCGATCGGGCCGCGCGGCGGGAACGCCGTCGCGAGCGGGCCGAGGCTCGGTCGGCGGTGCTGACGCCGGAGAACATCTACCGCCGCGGCACCCTGGGCCTGGTCCTCGCCTCCGGGCTGGCGTCCCTGCCCGCGCAGATCCTCCACTTCGTCGGCATCTCCCCGATGCTGCTGCCGCTTCCGCTGGCGTTGGAGGGTGCGGCGTGGGTGATGGCGGCCGGTGTCGCCTACGCCGATGCGCGCAACCTGCCCGGCTGGGTGCGCTGGACGCTGCGCTGCCTGGTCGTGGCGTGCGCCGGATTCGCCGCGTACATCAACTACGGCTACGGCCTCTCCCTGGCAGGCCACGGCCTGACGCGGTCCGACGCTGCCACGGTCGGCGCCGGTCTGGCGGCGGTGACGATCCTGGGGCCGGCGGTGTTCGAGATTCGGCAATGGGTCTCGACGATCGCCGCAGCAGTCGCCAGCAGTGAGGATCGTGACCGCCGGCGGCACGCTTCCCGGCGTCGTCGCCATCACCGCAAGGTGCGTCGCGTCGCCAATCGACTCGTCTCCGCCGCCCCGTTCGGCGCGCTGTCGGCCGAGGACGCGTGGGGGCGGGCGTGGTCGATCGTGCATGGCTGCGATGAGCCGACCATGACGCCGGAACTGCACAAGCGGGCAGCCGCCTCCGCCGTGCGCATGCGGGCAGCCCAGCAGCCGCCTAAGGCCACTGAGAATGCGGATGAATCGCCCGATAGTGCTGTAAATCGGTCTATCGCTGAGCTGGAGGAATCGACCCCTACGGCCCCTGCGCCGATCGAGGCGGAATCGACCGTGCCCGCCCCCGATCCTGTGGGCATCCGTGAGGCGATCGATCCGCCGGTCAGGGTGGTTGCGGCGGCCGATGTGCAGCCGCGCCGCAGGGCGACGGGTCGCGTACCGCAGGCAGCCCGATCGCCTCGACCCAAGCGGACCGCTGCGCAGCTGCTCGACGAGGCTCGATCGGCAACGGCCGACTGGCCGACCGACGACCTGACCGCCGAAGCGATCCGCAAGGCGGTGCGCACCGCACCAGCCAAGGCACGGGAGCTGCGGGACACCCTGCGGGCTGAACGCACCGAAGCCGCTGAGGCTGCGTGATGCGGCTGAGCCTGGCCGACTGCTTCGACCCCACGGGCGAACGGTTCGGCATCCCCACCTACCCGTGGAAGCTCGCCCCCGACGGCTACGCCACCCGCCGCCAACTCCGCGCCCGCGGACTCCGCCCCGGCGGACAAGGCGTAGCCGCACAACTCCTGCGCCCCCGGCGTCGCCGGGAGCCGCTGACGGCCTACCTCTACCGCACCGACCAGGCCAAGCCGGTCCGGCCGATGACTCCGGCGAAACGGGCGGCCCTCGCCAAAGCGCTTGCAGCCCGCCGGACATGCCCACGGTGCCAACACGACCGCGGCTACACCATCCCCACCTCTTTGGGCCTGTGCGTGCCCTGCACCGACTCCAGCTCCATCCCCGCAACCTGATGGGAGAGACAGTGACCAGCACCGACAACCCCAACGTCCTGCCCGACTTGATCGTCCTGGCGGCCGAGCGAAGCGCCGCCCACAAGCGTCACCTCGCCGAGCAGGAAGCGGCCCGCGAGCAGGCCCGCCGGGAGCATGAAGCGGGCGAGCGGACCGCGGTAGAGCGGGACGCGCACGACATGGTCGGCTTCGCCTTCATGGGCACGCTTGCGCAGGTCGTAACCCGGCAGATGTGGCAGGGCTACCCGAGCGTGGATCGGCCCGTGTGGGGCGAGTTGCAGCCGACCGCCGTCGCCTACCTCGGAGGCAACACGTTCCTGCACTACACCGCGACGCGCACCGACGAATACGTCATGACGCTGCTCCAGCCCTGCACCACCTGCGGCGCCCGCCTGGAGCACCGCCTGTGGGACGACCTGGAATTGTCCGTCTGCCTCGGCTCCGAGGACGCCCCCGCGACCTGCCGGGACTGCGCAACCTCCGCAGCGGCCCGGCCGGCTGCCCCTGACCCCGCCCTGTGCCACACGCACGAACTCCACGCCACCAGCAGGAAGGGCTGACATGACCGCGCGCCGCTACCAGTTCGACAACGAACTTCCCGTCCCGCGGGATTCTCATCTGCCCGTTTACCGGCCCGAACCGATCGGCACGCCGGCCGTCTACGACCAGCAGCCCATCGTGGTGCAGCACATCCACCAGGCCCCGCCCGACCGCACCCTGCAGCGCGTCACCCTCGGCGCCGGGATCGGGGGCGGTGCGGTGGTCGCCGGTGTCTTCCTCGGGCCAATGGTCGTCACCCTGCTCACCTCCGCGGCGGTCCCGCTGGGGTTCCTCGCCCTGGTCCTGGTCTCCGCCGCGTGGGGCGTTGGCACGGTCGTGAAGTCCGTCGGCGGCCCGGACGGTAAGTCGGCAGCTCAGAACCTCGCCAAGGCTCGTCGCAAGCGCGGCTGACGGCTGCCCGCGCCGCCCCAACTGCCCTGGTTGGGCGGCAAGGGGAGCCGGGACAGCCCCGGCCCAGACGGGAGCCTCCGATGGCACGGCACGACGAGCCCAAGCTCACCCCCGCCGAGAAGACCAAGGTCGCCTGGTACGTCACCCGCATGGCCAAGCGCGGCCTGGCCGGTGACCACGTCTACCAGCGCGACTTGGAAGCGGCGGTCGAAGGCGTCCTGGAGGGCGCCCGCAAGCGCGAGAAGCGCGGCACTGCCGCGAAGTGACGACGCCCCGGGGCGGCCGATGGCTGCCAGGCGAACCGACCGCCCCGGGCCTTTCCCATCCCCGCACGATGCGCAGACAGGACGTACAGCATGACGGACACCACCGCCCCCACGGCGCACCTGCGCGCCGTACCGGACACCCCCGACGATGACGAGACCCCGGCCGCGCCGCCGGCGGTTGACAACCCCAACCTGCCCAAGCCGGGCGTGGTCAGCGAGAAGCGCAAGCCGGTCCTGGCCGGATGGCTGACCAACCGCCGTGACTTCCTGGCCGCCGCCCGCCACACCGGCGCCAACCTCGGCTACGCCTCCCTGTTCCACGGGGTTCGCGTGCCGGTGTATGCCGCGCGCTGGGCGTTGATGGCCCCGCGCGGCACCTGCCGGTTCATCGCCTCCACCAACCGATGGATCTGGGACCGCGAAGCAGCCCCGCTGCGCGCCTACGCGGTGCAGACCGAGGACGTGGAGGAGTACATGCGCCTGGCCCGCCTCCGGGCCGGACGCGTACGCCTGCGCGGGATCGTGACCCTGGTCGCGCTGGTCTTCGGCACCGGCTTCGCCCTGTGGCTCTACGTCATGGCCCCCGCCCTCCTCTACGCCTTCGGCGCGGGCGGCGTCCTGCTGCTCGGCATGGCCGGCCAGCAGCCGGACTCCCCCGTCGTCGGCCCGGCCGTGCTCAAGACCGAGGTGCAGAAGCTCACCGGCACGATCGTGCTGCGGGGGCTGGAGAGCATCGGCAACGCCCGCATCACCGCCGCCATCAAGAAGGGCGGCGAGATGAACGGCATGCGCTTCACCAGCGAAATCGTCCGCGACGGCCCCGGCTACCGCGCCGATCTCGACCTGCCCTACGGCGTGACGCCGGAGGACATCATGGAGGCCCGCAAGCCGCTCGCGTCCGGCCTGCGCCGCAAGGTCGGCTGTGTGTGGCCCTCCCCCGACCCCACCGAGCACGAGGGGCGGTTGATCCTGTGGGTGGGGGACAAGCCGATGAACGAGACCACCAAACCCGCCTGGCCCCTGCTGAAGTCCGGGCAGGTCGACCTGTTCAAGCCGGTCACCTTCGGCAACGACCAGCGCATGCGCGACGTGGCCGTGACGCTGATGTTCGCCTCGGTCGTCGTCGGCTCCATCCCTCGCATGGGCAAGACATTCCTGATGCGGCTGCTCCTGCTCATCGCGGCGCTCGATCCGCGCTCCGAGATCTACGCCTTCGACTTCAAGGGCACCGGCGACTTCGGCGCGCTGGAGCCGGTCTGCCACCGCTACCGGGCCGGGGAGGAGGACGAGGACATCGACTACGTCGTCCAGGCGCTGAGGGAGCTAAGGGAGGAGCTGCGCCGGCGGGCGAAGGTGATCAAGTCCCTGCCCCGGTCGCGGTGCCCGGAGTCGAAGGTGACCCCGGAGCTGGCCAGCGACAAGAAGCTGGGCCTGCACCCGATCGTGATCGGGGCGGATGAGTGCCAAATCCCCTTCGAGCACGAGAAGTACGGCCCTGAGATCGAAGCGATCTGCGTCGACATCACCAAGCGCGGCCCGGCGCTGGGCATGGTGGCGATGTTCGGCACCCAGCGCCCGGACGCCAAGTCCCTGCCCACCGGCATCTCCGCCAACGCCGTCCTGCGGTTCTGCCTGAAGGTGATGGGCCAGCCCGCCAACGACATGGTGCTGGGCACCTCGATGTACAAGGCCGGCTACCGCGCCACCATGTTCTCCCGCTCCGACCGCGGCATCTGCTGGATGGCAGGCGAAGGCGACGAGCCCCGCATCGTCGCCTCCGCGTTCGTCGACGCCGTCGGCGCCGAAACCGTCGTGGCCCGCGCCAGGAAGCTGCGGGAGGACTACGGCAACGTCACCGGCCACGCCCTCGGCAAGGGCCCGGAGAAGACCGCCGGCGCCGACATCCTCACTGATGTGCTGGCCGTGATCCGGGCCGACGAGAAGGCCGTGTGGTGCGAGCGCATCGCCGCCCGCCTGGTCGACCTGCGGCCCGAGACGTACGAGGGCTGGAAGGGCGAGAACGTCACCGCCGCACTCAAGCCCTGGGGCATCAAGCCGGGGCAGGTCTGGGGCCAGACCGACGACGGCGAAGGCAAGAACCGGCGCGGCATCGAACGCGCCGACATCACCGCCGCCATCACTCGCCGTGACGCCGATCGGGCCGCGGCCTGACCCCAGCAGCACTGCTAGACCTAGCAGCCCGCGCTGCTAGGTCTAGCACCCCCGCTAGCACCCCAAAGGGCCTGTGATCAGGCACCTAGCGTCTAGCGCCTGACCTGGCCCAACCCCGAAGACCGCCCCGGAACGGGAGTTGACCGCTCATGCTCACCGCTAGCTCCGCACTGCTGCTCATCGCCCTCGGCAGCTACGCAGCGTTGTGCGCCATCCAGCCGTTCGGCACCTGCCACAAGTGCCGCGGGGTGGGCTACCGCCTGCGCCGCACCCGCACCGGCGCCGTCAAGCGCGGCAAGCCCTGCCGCCGCTGCCGCACCCACGGCAAGCGCCTCCGCCTCGGCCGCCGCCTGCACAACCACGCCCGCCGCGTCCACAGCGCCGGCACCCGCACCCACACGCGCTCCACCAACCGCAAGGAGGCCCTGCCGTGGCAATAACGCTCTCCCTCGTCGTCATCCTCGGCGTCCTGCTCGCCCTGCTGCTCCGTTACAAGTCCCTCGGCATCGGCGCTGCCGTCGTCGCCGTCCTCTTCGGCTTCTACCTCGCCAACACAGACGCCCGCCACACCATCAACCAGCTCACCACCGCCATCGCCCGCGCCATCACCGGCCACTAAGGAGGACATCGCCATGACCCTCGACCATCACGAGATCGTGACCGTGGAACTGGACTGCCCAGGCTGGCTCGTCCCCGTCACACGCGACATCACCCGCCACCAGCTCGGCGAACTGCTCCTGAAGCTGGACGACATGGCCGCCGACACCTACGAAGCGGCCCCGGGCTTTGCCCAGACGTGGCCCACGCCCGACGAGGCGTACGCGGACGCGCCGAGCATCGACGAGGAGCTGGACTGGCTCAACCGCACCGCGGCTGAGGCCGGCTGGGAAGAAGAACTGTGCCGTGAGTACTACCTGCGCAAAGCCGCCGCCTTCGACCGCATCGCACTGTGCGAAGACGGCTGCGCCACGGATACCGACGTAGCCGAAGGCACGGCCGCCTACCTGCTCGACCTGGACCAGGCGCCCGGCGGCTACGACCCGCGTGCCTACGTCCGTCAGCAGTACGCCATGTGGGCAAGCAGGGAGCACATCTGATGGCCACTCGCCTTGTTGCCTGCTACGTCGCGGCATGTGATCTGTGCGGCGGCACCACCGACTCCGACGGATTCACCCCTCACTTCGACACCCCCCAAGAAGCAGTCGAGTACGTGACCGCGAGCGACGACGACGGCTGGACGCTCGCCCCGGACGGCCGGCTGGTGTGCGACGCCGTCCGCGATGCCGCACACGAGGACATCCACGCCGGTGCCGGCAAGCGCATGAGCCCCTGCGCCATGACCGTCACCTGGGGCGCAAGCGCCGCCACAGCACTTCCCTCCTAGCCATGGCTAGGGCGGGCCGCAGTCATTGGCGTGAGGCGGCCCGCCCTGGTCTCCAGTCCTGATCAGACCTGTGGAGGTCTCCAGCATGACTCAACCCACCCACATCCGGCGAGTCCCCCACTCGCCGCCCCGCCTGCTGGCGTTGTGCGCCGGCTACGGCGGACTCGAAGCAGCGATCCGCGCCGGCACCGGCGGCCTGGTCGCCGCCTTCGCCGAGAGCGACCCTCACGCGGCGAAGGTGTTCGCCGCACGTCATCCCGGAGCGCCGAACCTGGGCGACATCACCCGCGTCGACTGGCAGCAGGTCCGCGAGGTGTACCGGCCGGACGTGATCGGGGCCGGCTTCCCCTGCCGCAACATCTCCAACGCTGGACGAAGGGACGGAATCCGTGGGCAGTACTCGCGCATCTGGACGAACGTTGCTGAGGCTGTGGGCGAGCTTCGACCGCGCCTCGTGTTCCTGGAAAACGTGGCGGCGCTCCGCTCCCGGGGGCTGGACGTCGTCGCCGCGGACCTGGCCGCGCTCGGGTATGACGCGCGGTGGACATGTCTACGAGCTGGTGACCCCCAGGTCGGCGCCCCACACCCGCGCGACCGCTGGTTCGCCGTCGCCTATCCCGCTGATGCCGACCCCCACCACCTCCGACGGCACTGGCGGCCCCGGCATCAGCCCGAAGCCCAAGGGTGGGTTGAACCTGCGTACCGCGGTGACCCGCCTGCCGGCACCGCCGAGCAGCTGAGGCTGCTGCCCACGCCCGCGGCCCGGGACTGGAAGTCCGGCGCCTCCAACCTCCTCGGACGCAACTCCCAGCCTCTCAACGAGGTGGTGGTGAATCTGCTGCCCACCCCGAAAGCCTCCGACGGCCCGCACGGCGGGCCCAACCAGCGTGATACCGCAGGGCGTTACTACCTGCCCGGCCAGGCCGTGCGCCTCGACGCACGCTGGGTCGCCTCCGACGGCACTGATTACGGCCCCGCCGTCCGCCGTTGGGAGCACGTCACCGGCCGTCCGGCGCCCTGTCCCACCGAGCCCGGAACCCGCGGCAACCGTCGCCTGTCGCCGGCCTTCGCGGAGTGGCTGATGGGACTGCCCGCCGGCTGGGTCACCGCCGTGCCCGACATCCCCCGCAAGGAACAACTCAAGATCCTCGGCAACGGCGTCGTCCCCCAACAGGCCCACCACGCCTACAACACCCTCTTCGACACCCACGTCCCCGCACCCCTCGAATGGAGGACCGCCGCATGACCACGAAACAGCTCAACGCCGCGCTGGAGGCCGCCGCCAACGGCTGGGCGGTCTTCCCCCTCCGCCCCGGCGACAAGCGCCCCGCCCTCCACGGTGAGGCGTCCTGCCCCGGCATGGGCGACTGCGCCGGCGGTCACCGCAAGTGGGAGCAGCGCGCCACCACCGACCCCGACCGCATCCGCGCCGCCTGGTCGCACGGCCCGTTCAACGTCGGCATCGCCACCGGCCCGTCCGGGCTGGTCGTCATCGATCTCGACATGCCCAAGACGAACAGCAATGGGGACACGCCTTGCGGCGTGACGACCTTCCAGGCGCTCTGCGAGCGCACCGACCACCCCGTCCCCACCACCCGTACAGTGCGGACTGCGAGCGGCGGGCAGCACCTGTACTTCACCGCGCCCGCCGGAGTCCGGCTGACGAACACTGCCGGCATGCTCGGGCCGCTGATCGACACCCGGGCATGGGGCGGATATGTGGTCGCCCCCGGCAGCGCCGTCCACAGCGGCGCCTACGCGGTCGTGGACACCGCGCCGGTACTTCCGTTGCCCGGATGGCTCCTGGACGCTCTCAAGCCCCCTCAGAAGCCCGCAAAGGTCGTAAATGCCGTGGCGCCGAGCCGAGTTGGGCGCTACGCCGACGCTGCGCTGCGCTACGAGGAAGAGAACGTCGCCTCCGCCCCCGAAGGTCGACGCAATGCGGCCCTGGTCCGGGCCGCACGAGCCCTGGGGCGACTGGTCGCGTCCGGCGACCTCGGGCGCGCGGAGGTTGAGGTGGCTCTTAGTAGGGGGGCGGAAGTGGCCGGTCAGAAGCCGTACGAGTACCGCTCGGCCCTCACCAGCGCCTTGAACTGGTCCATCCAGCACAACAGCAGCGGCCGGAGGACGGCATGACCGCCCGCCCACATCTCCCCACTAAGAGCCCCTCCACCACCCCCACCACGCCCAGCTTCGCCGAACCGGCGCGCACCCCGTCCGGCAGTGGTGCGCCGGAGGGCGCCGCCCGCAGGGCGTCCGTTCATGCCCTTCGTCCTGACCCGCGCCAGGCCACCCAGCGCGGCGCCGAGCCGGTGTTCTACGGGCTGCACATCGTCGCCGAGCCGGAATGGCACATCTCGGTGACCGCGGCCTGCCCGTGCGGCTACCAGCGCCGAGCCAAGAGCCGCGACGCCGTGGTGCCTCTGATTGAGGACTACGCCCGGCACAAGAAGGCCTGCACCCGCCACACCGGCATGATCGAAAGGAGGCATGTCGCATGACGGCCGAGGAGCTGCCCGCCCCCTCCCACCCCATGGCCGTTGCCCGGCGGCTGCTGCCGGGCTGGCAGACCGAGGACGGACAGTTGCGGTGCCGGCGTTGGCGCGGCTCGTGGATGCGCTGGACGGGCACCTGCTGGCGGGAGCTGGACGAGCAGCAGATGCGCGCGTCGATGTACCGGCGGCTGGAGCACGCCACCTTCAGCGCCCCGGGCAAGGACGGACAGCCCGAGCTGCGGGACTGGGCACCGACGAAGCAGAAGATCGGCAACCTGCTCGACGCGCTCGGCGCCATCACGCTGTTGCCCACCGAGGTGGACGCCCCAGCCTGGCTCGGCAAGGGCGGCGCCGAGCAGGACGGCACCCCGATCGTGGCGTGCCAGAACGGGCTCCTGCGCATCCGGGACCGTGAGCTGCTGCCGCACGGCCCCGGCTTCTTCAACCTGGTCTCCGTCCCCTTCGACTACGACCCACAGGCGACCGCGCCAACCTGGCACTGGTTCCTGAACGAGATCTGGCCCAACGACCCCGATGCCATCGAGGCACTTCAGGAGTGGTTCGGCTATGTGCTCTCCGGCCGCACCGACCAGCAGAAGATCCTGCTCATGGTCGGCCCGTCCCGTTCCGGTAAGGGGACCATCGCCCGGGTGCTGAAGGAGCTGGTCGGCAAGGAGAACCTCGCCGGGCCCACCCTCGCCGGTCTCGGCACGAACTTCGGGCTGTCGACGCTGGTGGGCAAGCCGCTGGCGGTCATCGCCGATGCTCGGCTGGCCGGCAACGACAACAGTCAGGTGGTCGAGCGACTGCTGACGATCTCCGGTGAAGACACCATCGACATCGACCGCAAGTACCGCGAAGTGTGGACCGGCAAGCTGCCCACCCGGCTGGTGATCCTCTCCAACGAACTGCCGCACTTCGGCGACTCCTCCGGCGTCATCGCCCGCCGGTTCGTGCTGCTCAACATGACCGTGTCATGGCTCGGCAAGGAAGACCCGACCCTGTTCAGTCGGCTCGTCGCCGAGATGCCCGGCATCTTGAACTGGGCCCTGGACGGACTGGCCCGGCTGGAGGCCAAGGGCCGGATCACCGAACCCGCATGCAGCCGCGAAGCAGTCGCCACCATGCAGGACACCGCCTCCCCCACCTCCGCGTTCGTCCGTGAACGGTGCGCCACCGGCCCGGCGTGCAGCGTGCCCGTGGATGCGCTGTGGACCGTCTGGCGGGAGTGGGCCGAGGACAACAACGTTCGCCCCGGCACCAAACAGGTATTCGGCCGCAACCTGCTCTCCGTCGTCCCACAGCTCACCCGCACCCGCCCACGCGACGCCTCCGGCGAGCGGATCGCTACCTACAGCGGCATCACCCTCAGCGGTTGTTGATTCCACAATCCGTCGGGTCGCGGCCCATCGCGGCCCAATACGGCTGTCCTGCGGATTCCCCGCAGGACAACCGCGGCCCATCGCGGCCCGCCCTGCTCAAAGTTTGGCCGCGATGGGCCGCACACAGGCCCGGCAAAACCGCAGGTCACAGCCTTGGGTCGCGATGGGCCGCGACCCACAGCAATGTCACTCCAACTCAAAAGAGAGCAGCGGCGCCCCGAGCGTTCGTCGAAGGAGACAGTGACGTGTCCAAGCCCAAGATGCTCAAGCTTCCCGAAGTCCTCGGAGAGATCGACATGAGCCGCGCCGCCTTCTACCGCATGCGCGCCGGCGGTCAGGCACCCAAGCTCGTCAGGCTTCTCAACGGAAGGGCGTCATGAAGAGGTACTTGACGACTGCGGAAGTCGCCGAGCGCTACCGCACGTCGCCCGCGACTGTCCGCTACTGGCGCTACGCCGGAACCGGCCCACAGTGCTTCATCAGGCGCGGTCGACATGTTCTGTACGACGCCGAAGCGCTCGACAGGTACGACGCTGAAGAGATCGGAGGCCGATGCGCAGCATGACCCGAAACGGTAATGAACCACATCAGAAGGGACGCCACTTCATGGCTGACTCGGCTTGCTCTGGGGGGAAGGGGACTGATGGCTGACGTGTATGACCGCTGGCACCTGGCCCGACCGCCGGCCGATGCCGAGCCGTGCGAAGCACACAGCACCAAGACAGCGCCCGTGTACCCGAGCACGGAGCACGGAGTTGGGAAGCGCTGGCAGGTGCGCTACCGGGATCTGTCCGGCAAGCAGTGTAAGGAGAACTTCGAGAAGAGGACGGCCGCGGACTCCCGGGCCGCCAAGGTGAAGACCGAACTCGACGGCGGCACGTTCGTGAACCGGGAACTTGGCAAGCAGAAGTTCAAGGCAGTCGCTGAGCGCTGGCAGGAGATGGCCGTACATCGCGAGCGGACCGAGACGAACGTCGAGCGGGCCCTACGGCTGCACATCTACCCGACTTTCGGCAACCGGCAGATCGGCAGCATCCAGCGGGCAGACGGACAGAAGTGGATCAAAGAGCGGTTCGCGGTCATCGCCCCGTCGACGTTCGCGACGCCCTGGAACGTCTGCACCAGCATCCTGAAGATGGCCCACCAAGAGGGCATCATCCCGAAGTACCCGTGGGAGGGCCTCAAGCCGCCCGAGGTGTTCTATCCGGAGATCCACCCGCTCGACCCTGAGGCCGTAAAGGCGCTGATCGTCACCGCGTCCCCGAGGTACCGGGCCCTGGTGCGGCAGGCGGCTTCCACTGGACTCCGCCAGGGCGAGCTGTTCGGCCTGGAAGACGATGAGCCGGCCAAGACCGTCACGGTCAAGCAGCAGTTGATCGGCCCCGACAAGGGGGTGCCGTACCTGGGGGAGCCGAAGACTAAGCAGAGCTACAGGGGGGTTCCCCAGGGGCAGTCTGTTGTCGACGAGATCGAGCGGCATCGCAAGGAGTACCCGCCCAAGGTCGTGCACATCGAGGACCGGACGAACCCGCGTAAGCCCGTGTGGCGCCATGCTCGGCTGCTGTACACGAGCGAGACGGGTGGAGCGATCCGGCGCGGAAGCTGGGCGAAGCTGTGGGCCCGCAACATCGAGCGGGCGAACGCCTACCTGGCGAAGTCCGGCAGCAAGGTACGTGTCCCCGAGGGCGCTACGCTTCACGATCTGCGCCACTTCTACGCCTCCGTGCTGATCAAGAACGGGGCGACGCCGAAGCAGGTTCAGATGCGCCTCGGCCACGCGAAGCCATCGATCACGCTGAACGTGTACACGCATCTGTGGGAGGCGGAGGCGGATCGGACGGCCGACATGATGGAAGCAGTCCTGAGCGATGTGCCCTGAGAGTGCCCTGGGGGCGTGACGTATGGCTGGCTTCCCAGGTCAGGAAGCCAGCCATACACCCTGTGCGGAGGTGCCGCCCTCGCTCTTGCGCTGGGTCGCGGGCCCGGGGCGCGCTGCCCCCGGGCCCGCTGTCATGCCGTGGTCATGTCGCGGTCCATGCCGTGGTCAGCAGGTGCGGTTGACGTAGTGCGCGCCCTGGATCCTGCTCGACGAGCCCAGCCACGACCTGCCGGGGCCCACACAGCGCTCGTAGTCCGGGGCCAACGCCACCCTCACTTTGATGACCACGTGCGAGCCGTCGCTCGTGCAGTGGTTGTAGAACGCGTCGCTGCCGGTCTCGTAGAACCCGCAGGGGTCGGCGGCGGCGGACGGTGCGGCGGCGGTGGAGAGGCCGAGGACGAGTGCCACGGCGCCGAGGACGGCCGGCAGGGAACGGCGAACGCTCACGGGTCGACTCCTTCTTGAGGACGCGATGTTCGAGCAGAGTTGGCTTGTGCACGGTGGCCGGCGCATCGGTGGCTCGGGCAGCGTTGGCTCGGGCAGCGTTGGCTCCTGCACGCGGAGAGCGTCGCAGCAGCCACGCGGGGTGGTCACCGGAACTCGCTCGGACGAGTGGGGGAGTTCACTCGGTCGAGTGGGGAGGGTTTGACGTGCGGAAACGTCCGCAACCTGGCCGCAGCGGGCCCTGCCGAGGGGCCGGTGGCCCGGGGGCTCCCGGGCGGGGGCGGCACCTGTGCGGAGGTGCCGCCCACGCTTTCTCCGGACTCCCCCCTCGGGAGCTGCCGCCACCCCGGTCGGCGCGGGAAGGCGGCCTTCGGCGGGGCCGTCGAGCGGCCGGTTGTTTGCCCATCACCCCCCACGGGATCGAGCAATCCGGGCCGTTCGTGCCGCCGTCGAATTGAGTACAGCATTCCGCCCGGCCGCCTGGTCGCGCGACACTTTTCAAGTCTGGCCAAAAGGGCATGGTGACCGCGCGTGTTGGCGTGCATACTCAGGCGTGCCGGGGGCCGACTGAGGAAACCAGAGGTGGGGGTTCGGTGTTACGCGTCCATTTCAGTGGACTCGATCTGGCCCGTGTGCGCATTGCGGCGCGCCCGGACGCACTGTGGGAGACGGTCTTAAGCTTTCATCGACTACGTGACAGACGCGACGATTCGGCGTTCGGCAAATGGCGATCGGAAACGCGCGGAAGGTTGAATGGCGAAGCGCGTCTGCTGGCGCCGCTGGTGCCCACGCGCGGCTATTTTCCCGATTTCCTGACGCCCGCCGAGGGGCTCCTGGGGATGGCCGACGCGCTCGCCGCGCTGCGCGAGACGCCGGCCGCCCGGCTCCACGACGAGCTCGGCCGGCTCTCCAGTACGACCCGCCCGCTCCCCGCGTGGATACGGGCGATGGCCGACGGCGAGACCCGCGCCCTCGGCCGCCTCGCGGGCGTACTGCAGCGCTATTACGAGGCGGCGGTCGCCCCGTACTGGGCGCGCGTCCAGGGCCGCATAGAGGCCGACCGCGCCGCCCGCGGCCGGGCCCTGCTCGACGGCGGTGCGGACTGTCTGCTCGCCTCGCTGCCGCCGATGATGCGCTGGCGCCCACCGGTCCTGGAGGCCGACTACCCGGTGGACCGCGAGCTCCATCTCAACGGCCGGGGCCTGCTTCTGCTGCCGTCGTACTTCTGCCGCCGCACCCCGGTCACCTTCCACAACCCGGACCTGACGCCCGTCCTGGTCTACCCCGTGGAGCACCAGTCGCCCCGTCTCACGCCGAACGCCGCGCAGGAACGTTCCCTCGGGCGGCTCGTCGGCCAGACCCGTTCCGCGATACTCCAGGGCATCGGCGTCGGCTGCACCACCAGCGAACTCGCCCGCCGCGCCGACGTCTCGCTGGCGTCGGCCAGCCAGCACGCGACCGTCCTCCGCGACGCCGGCCTGCTGACCACCCTGCGGCAGGGCAACGCGGTGCTGCACACCCTCACCCCGCTGGGCGCGGCCCTGCTGCGCGGGGCGCGCTCGGCGGAGGGGGTGGGCGCGGCGTAGCGGCGGGCGCGGCGCACGAGCCGGGTACGAGCCGGATACGAGCCGGGGTACGGGTGGCCGACGTGCGCGGCGCGCGGCGGGCGGTGGGGCGGCGCGCACCGGGTCAGTACGGGCGGTCGCCGGCGATGGCGACCCGTTCGGCCACCCTGCGGTGCGCCCCGTAGTCGTTCACCGCGTAGTGCTGGGTGGCCCGGTTGTCCCAGAACGCGACGTCCCCCGCCTGCCAGCGCCACCGCACCTGGAACTCCGGTACGTGCGCCTGCTGGAACAGCATCCGCAGCAGCCGGTCGCTCTCGGCCTCGGCCAGTCCCACGATCCGGGTGGTGAAGGAGGTGTTGACGAACAGCATCCGTCGCCCGGTCTCCGGGTGCCTGCGCACCACCGGATGCTCGACTGGCGGGAACTCGGCCTGGAATGGGGCCAGTTGAGCCTCTGAGTAGAAGCGTGCGAAGCCCGGAAGATAGTCGTGCACCGCACGCGCGGAATTGATCCGCGTCCGGATTTTCGAAGGCAAATTGTCGTATGCCGCGGCCATATCGGCCCACATCGTGTCCCCGCCGGCAGGTGGGACCTCGCGCAGCTGCAACACCGCCCCGAGCGCCGGCCGCTCCCGGAACGTGACATCCGTGTGCCATACGTTCTCGAACGTGGGGACCCCGCCGGCGGCCTTGTCGAACCGCACCACATCCTTCGAATCCCCCTGCGCCAGGAGCGGATTGGTCTCCAACTCTCCCCAATTGGCGGCGAATTCGCGCTGGGCGGCGGGCTTGAGATGCTGCCCGCGGAAGAACAGTACCTTCCACTCCAGCAGGGCCCGGTTCAGCTCCGTACGCAGCGCCGCGGGCAGCGGCCGGGACAGGTCCAGCCCACGGATCTCGGCCCCGATGGTGGCGGCCTGCGGCACCACCTCGAAGCGCTCGTACGGGCGGTCCTCCCAGCCGTCGGGCGTACGGCGCAGGAGGCGCGGCCCCTCGTACAGCCCGTCGGCGGGGATGCGGTGCGGGCGGAGGGCGGGGTTGGTGGAGATGGCTGGGGGCGTCAACGGGGCCTCCTGGAGGGAAGGGCGCGAGGAAGGGAGGGGGTGGGGCATCGCACGCACGGCAGGGTGCGAGGGGGAGGCCGGCGGGGCGGGAGTGCCGGTACCGGCCGTAGGGAACCGTCAGGCGGCCGTACCCGGGCCGAACGGGCCGCGGCGGACCGTCAGCTGCCGTTGCGGAGCCCGAGCGGGTGGTACCGAACCGTCAGGCCGTACGGGAACAACAGACCGGGGGAGAGCCCACCCGGCCCCGGCGGCGCAGGAAGCTCAGCCCGCGGGGCGCGCACTCGCCGTGGGGACCGCGTTCGCGCGGCTCCGCCTCACAGACGTCCAGGTGCGTGCTCATGCCACGCACCGTACCCGATACGCCGCCCGGCCACGCCTCAGTCGTCGATCCCACTGCGCTCCACCCCCGCCACGATGTACCGCTGGAGCAGCAGGAAGACGACCACCAGCGGGACGATCGACACCGCCGCGGCCACGAACAGCTCATGCAGATTGAGGTTCTGTGCGGTGGTGAACGTGGACAGCGCCACCTGCACCGTCCAGGCCTCCTGGTCCTGCCCGATCACCAGCGGCCACAGGAACGCGTTCCAGGCCCCGATGAAGACGATCGTGCCGACGGCGGCGAAGACCGGGCGGGCGTTGGGCACCACGATGCGCCAGTACGTCCGCCAGTGGCCGAGCCCGTCGACCCGCGCCGCGTCCTCCAGCTCCTTGGGGAAGCCCAGGAAGTACTGCCGGAAGACGAAGCACGCGAAGGCGCTGAACAGCGTCGGAATGATCAGCCCGCGCAGCGTCGAGATCCACCCCAGCGTGGAGACCAGCACAAAGCTCGGTACGAACGTCACCGCCGCCGGCACCATGAGCGTCCCCAGGATCGCGTAGAAGACGACGTTGGCATGCCGGTACGGAATCCGGGCCAGGCCGTACCCCGCGAGCGAGGCCAGCACGACCGTACCGACCGTCGTCGACACCGCGATCAGTGTGGAGTTGAGCAGCGCCCGCCCCATGGGGAGGTTCGGATCCCGGAAGACCTCGGTCAGATTCGACCACTGCAGATCGTGCGGGAAGAACGTCCACTGCGGAGCGGTGATGTCCTGCTCGGTCGCCAGCCCGTTCCGCACCAGCAGATAGAACGGGACCAGGAACAGCAGTGCCAGCGCGATCAGCAGCACCACCCGTAGCGCCCGTCCCACCCTGGTCAGTGCATCGCCCATCCCCGATTTCACTCCTCCCCCTTCAGTCCTCACCTTTCAGCCCTCACCCTTCAGTCCTCACCCTTGCGGCCGAGGCCGAACCAGCGGGCCTGCACCACCGTCGCCAGCGCGATGATCAGCGCCAGGATCACCGCACCCGCACTCCCCAGCCCGAGGTTCTGGTCCTGCCCCAGCGCCGTGTAGTAGAGGTAGACCAACGGCGGCCGGGCGTAGGGCGGATAGCCGCGCGCGTCGCTCAGCAGGTTGTAGAACTCGTCGAACGCCTGGAACGCGTTGATCACCAGCAGTAGCACCACCGCCACGGACGTCGCCCGCAGCTGCGGAAAGGTGATGTGCCGGAAGGTCTGCCAGCCGGGCCGCGCCCCGTCCACCGCGGCCGCCTCGTACAGCCCCGGCGAGATCCGCTGCAGTCCGGCCAGGAACAGGATCATGTAGAACCCGGCCTGCAGCCACAGCCGTACGGTCACGATGACCAGCCAGTACCAGGGCGGATCGGTGGTCGACAGCCAGGCCGTCTGATCGGCGCCGAACCATCCCAGGACGGTGTTGGCCAGCCCGAACCGCACCCCGTTGAAGATCGACAGCTTCCATATCAGCGCCGCGACCACATAGGAGCACGCCGTCGGCAGGAAGAACACCGACCGGAAGAAGGCCTGGGCGATACGCAGCCGGTTGACCATCAGCGCCAGCGCGAGCGAGAGCACGTAGGTGGCGGGCACGATGAAGGCGGTGAACAGCACGAACGTGCCCAGGCTGCCGAGGAACGCGGCATCGCCCAGCATCGCGCCGTAGTTGCCCAGCCCGACGAAGTCCGAGCCGGCCGGACTGACCGTGTTGTGCGCGTCGAAGAAGCTGAGGTAGACGCTCCACGCCAGCGGCACATAGGTGAACAGTCCCAGCCCGACCGCGAACGGCCCGACGAACACCCAGAACCACAGATTCCGCCGCTGCGGCCCGAGCAGCCGCTCCCCGAATGCCACCGCCGCGCTGCCCCTTGCCTGCACGTCCCCTACTTCTTCTTGACGCGCTGGAGCTCGGCATTCACCTTCCGCACCACACCCTTGAGCTCGCTCTCCGGGTTGGCGCCGTCCTTGACGATCCGGCTCAGCGCGTCCTGATAGGTCGTACGGTCCGCCGTCGTCCACAGCAGCGGCTCGGCGTGGCCGTACTCCGTCGCGTACCGCACCGCGTCCGCGGCCGCACCCTCCCGCAGCTCCGCGGCCTTCTTCGCCAACGAGATCCGCGCCGGTATGTGGAACCCGTACGACAGCGCGAAGTCCCGCTGGAAGTCGGTCCGCTCCACCCACAGCCACTTGGCGAACGCCTTCGCCTCCGCCTTACGGGCACTGCGCGCACTGACCGCGGAGCCGTACGCCCCCACAGGAACGGCCGGTCTCCCTCCGCTGCCGTCCTTCGGGAACGGCAGCACCCCGAAGTCGTCCCCCAGCGCCTTCTTGATCTGCGGCAGCGCCCAGAGTCCCGACCACTGCATCGCGGTCAGCCCCTGGATGAAGGCGGCCGGATCGGACCAGTCCGTAGGCGCCCCCAGCAGCAACGACTTGTCCGCGTACAACTGCCGGATCTTCCCCAGCACCCTGGCCGCGGCCGGATCGTCGAACCCGACCTTTCCGTCCTCGTCGATCAGACTCAGCCCGGCGGCGAACAGCGGTGTCCCGCTGAGCACCCCCACCCCACCGTCGTTCCCCAGGAACAGCCCCTTGCTCTTGCCGCCGCCCTTACCGTTGAGCTCCTTCGCGGCATCCACCAACTCGTCGACCGTCCGCGGCGGTTCGACCCCCGCGTCCTTGAGCGCACTCTTGCGGTAGTAGAGCAGCTGCATGTCGATGACCTGCGGGATGCCCCAGATCTTGTCCTGCCAGATCTTCGGAGCGAGCACTGCCTGGTTGAAGTCGTCCTTCACCGGCTCGACCTCGGCGGTCAGATCGACGACCTGCCCGCCCTGTATCTGATCCAGCAACGGCCCGTTGACCTCGAACACATCGGGCCCCGAGTCGGTCAGCAAGGCGGCCGCGGTCTGCCGGTCGTAGTCCCCCGGCCGCCACTGCACCGACACCTCCGCCTTCTTGTACGCCGCGGCATACCGCTTCACGGCCTGCTCGGTCCCCGGCTCCCCGTACTGGTGGTACCACTGACGGATCCCGGAACCCGAACCCCCGCCCCCACGCCCCGTGTTGGAACCGCATGCGGTGGCCAAAGCGGCAGCGAGAGCCACCCCACCCCCGGCCGCCAGCACCCGCCGTCTGTCGATCCCCGCCATGACGCATCGCCCCCTGCCGCTCGCAACTGCCGTCTGCTGCCTGATGCTTGCTGCCTGTCTACTGCCTCTATGGCCTGACTGCTGCCTCACTACGGCCGTGCGTACCTACTGCCACGCATCGGCGTCGCTGTCTCTCTGCATCTCCATGAACCACCCCCGCCGGCGATCTATGCCCACCTCCACCCACCAACCACTCACGTCCCAGGGCCTCTAAGCCCCTACGTCCCCGTCCCCACGTCTGTCACCTAGGGCCTGTCCGATGGTCATGGCCGGCCTCGCGGTATCCGCTTTGGCCCGCCGGGTGCGATCCGGCAGGATCTCCCGCATGTTCGAAGAGAAGCTCGACATGCTCTCGCAGATGATGGCCGAGCACATGGCCATGCCGTTCCCGCCGGGATTTCGCGGCCTGGACATCGGGGACCAGGACCTGGTGACGCTGGGTGCGGACGCCTACGGCTACGCCCAGGGCGTTCTCGAAGGCCCGCTCGACGAACAGCGCGGCAACGGCTTGAGCCGACTGACGGCGGTGTTCGCGAAGGTTCTCCCGGCGATCGACGACGAGTACGCGGCCAGGTACTACACGCATGTGCGCGACCTGGCTGTGCTGGCCGCCGAAATCGAGGCCCTGCGCGAGAAGCATTCGCAGCTCTCCGACCAGGAAGCCTCGCCCGCGGGCTTGGTCACGGTGGTGGGAAGCACGATGACGTCTGGTCCGCCCGCTGGAGGCGCGGCGACCGAGCCCGTCCGTGACCCCGACAACTGCCCCGGGCCACCCCGACCAGACCCGGCTCCGCCCACCGCGCTACGCGGAGCCTCGATCCTCCTCCGCCCGACGACGGACGCCGACGTCGCCACCCTCGACCGAATCGTCCGCGAACCGGCGGTCGCGGCCTGGTGGTCGGCGCCGGACGACTACGACGACATGCTCGCCATCGTCCTCGACGACGAGGTCATCGGGGCGATCCAGTACGACGAGGAGACCGACCCCGAATACCACCACGCGAGCATCGACATCTTCCTCACCACCGCCCTGCACGGCCGCGGCCTCGGCACGGACGCCGTACGCACCCTCGCCCACTGGCTGATCCACGAACGCGGCCACCACCGCCTGACCATCGACCCGGCCGCCGCCAACACCGCCGCCATCCACAGCTACCGCAAGGTCGGTTTCAAGCCAGTCGGCATCATGCGCGCCTACGGCCGCGACCACCGGACGGGCGGCTGGGCGGACGGGCTGCTGATGGATCTGATCGCGGATGAGCTGAGTTGAACCTGAGCGGAGCTGAGCCGGGCCTGGGGGCCGGTCAGATGGCGTGATCAGGCCGGGCGTGCCGGCGCCTCGGCCTATAGCGTGTCCGGCCGGTAGAACTTGCGATACAGCCCCATCGCATCCCTCGGCGGACGCATCGGGAGCCGGCAGATCCTCCCGCTCTCCTTGCACACCACGACGCAGGTGCCACCGGGATTTCTCATCCGCGGACGTCGGCGCCCATTCTCCACCGGGGGCTCCGGCAGCGGTGGAAGCTTCGCGTACACCAGGTACCCGATATCGAATTCCCGGACTCGCAACGGCGCCGGCGTCCCATCGGGCCAAACCGGCGCGTACTGCGTCCGTGCGATCTCCACGGCCTCCTCAGGGCTCACCGGCCACCACACCCACTACGGGTTGGGATGGTGGCGCTTGCGGTAGAGGGAAATCGCCGACTTCGGGGGGAAGTTCGGAACGAAGGTCAGTGCTCCGTCGACCTTGGAGATGATGAGATGGCTGCCGCCGAACGACCGGGGCTCGGTGGGCGGAAAAGTGGCATAGACGAGGTAGCCGATGTCGAACTCTTCGACGTGTACGGATGCCGGGGTGCCATCGTGGCAGAGCGGCTTGAAGTTGGTGCTGGCGATTTCCAGCGCCTCTTCGACGGTTGACGGCACCCGGTTCCCGGATTCCGGTGGATCGATCTCCGGCACGTTTTTCTCCTTGTTCGCTCGGGCTCGTTGAGGGCGGGCGGAGCATGCGCTTGGACTGCGGCGAACGGCTGCTGTCCGTTCGACGGTTACTGACTGTGGAAGGCGTACGCCCAGGCGGAGGCCTCTGCGCCCACCGGGTCGATGCGTAGGTGCGCGGCGCGCACGAAAGCGGGCAGGAGGGCGGCCTCGTCATCACCCTCGACGAGGCCCTTGGTGAGGTGGCCCGTGACCCACAGCGCGACCATGGTGAGGAAGTTCTCCAGGCTGTGCGCGGCGGGCAGGCCCGCAAGGTGCTCCTCATCCGGCTCCGCAGGGACCCGCAGTACGTGCCCCGTAGGGCCGTCGATGACGAGTTGGCCGCCCATCCAGAAGCCGATCTGGAAGAACGGACCGGTTTCCTCGACGGAGGCGATGTCCGACGGCCAGCTGACTTCGTCGAAAACGCTCATGCGGTGATCGCCGAGCGGATAGATACCCATCCCGTCTTCGTCCCTGAATTCGGGCAGACCGAATTCGATGAGTGTATTGCGCGTCGCCTCGTCCGTCAGCCCGTCGGGCAGTGTGTGCGCCGGGAAGGCGTGGATGTGATCAGCTCCGTACAGCTCGACCAGATCTGCCAGGCCGGGCGGCGGAGAGCCTACAGGGGTGATGGCGGTGGTGAGAGCGAAACGTCCCGAGAGGGGCTTGACATTGGGGGAGTTGAGGCCCGAAAAATGTTCTCCCGCTGTGGGCTCGATGGCGAAAAGCCCACCCGATCCGGCAAGGATCACCTGACTCCCAAGGCGGAGCACGGGACTGCCGAGCAGAAGGTCGTGAGCGCTTTCCTCGTCGGACATGGCATCTTCAAGGTCCTCGTATGTCTCCGGACCGGGAAGGCCCTCACCGGACATACCCTCTTCGGACGCTGATTCGGGCGGCCAGGAAAGGTCGCTGTGATGCTCCTCCGGGATCTCTTCCCGCCAGGGGCCTCCTAGGTGCTCACCGTTGGCGGCGTCCCAGACATCCACGCGAGAAGTCCATGTGAAGAGGGTGGCAACGGCGGGGCGGCCCTGCCAGCGCACTTCGGTCAGCCCTTCGGCGGGGCCCGGGTCGAGGAATCGCCAGTGGTAGCCGCCCGGTGGACGCCAGCGTGCCCAATTCGTCTTCCAGGGCAGATGCACACTGGAGTCGGCGACGGCGTCTGCGAGGTCCCGGTCGCCACGAGCGGTGGCCATGAGATGCAGCCATGCAGCCCATTCCGGCTGGCTTTCCGGGATCACGCCGTAGGACCAGAGCTGGACCGCGGAACCCGCGGCGGTGTTCCCCGGGATATCGCCGGCGAAGGCGCAGTCCGCGGCGTCCAGCAGAGTCGTCTGCGGGATATTGGCGAGCGCGCCGCCGTCTTGGAGCAGATCCTCGAAGAGCGTGCCTTGATCGCCGGCTTCGGCCGATACCGATGAGGCGGAGTCGGCCTGTACGGCGTGCATGGCAAGCCCCGTGGCGGCGTACAGCCCCTCAGGACCTGATCTCGCCCAGCCCTCAGGATGGCGGAACTCAGGCGAGATACGCCTCAGCCACTCGACCATGTGCCGGTCGACCCGGTTGATCTCTTCGTCCGTGGCACCTCGGCGCAACTCCTCCGCCAGGCCCTCATCAGAGAATGACACCCCCTGATCGCCGGACACCAAGTGGTCGGAGAATTCCTCCAGCAGGTCGCGTAGTCCGGTTATGGTGACGGATTCCGGGCCGAGCGCCGCAGTGAGTTCGGCCCATACGCGCAAGGGGACGATGCGTGGCTGAGCCAGCGCCAACGCGCGCAGTGGCGCCGGCCAGTCCGCTTCGGCGGTGTTCCGCTCCGGGAGGTTGAGGACGACCTCGGAGAGGGGGAGCAGTTCGTCAGGGGTGATGTGGACGAGCACGCCGACCCGGCCTCCGATGAGGCGGTCGATGGCCCGGGTCAGTAGATGATCCGTTTCGGACGAGCTTCGGGTGCGGCCGGCCCGATGAGCGTTGAGGACGAGGACGAGCCGGTTCCCGTCAAGCTGGTCGAGCTTGGAGTGCCAGTCCCAGCGTCCGGCTGGGGACACATCGACCCCGAGCTGCCGCAGCATCTCGGTCTGTACTTCCTCGGCCGTACGCCCAGCAGCATCGACAAGGACGCTGCCCTCGATCTGCTGGTGCAGTTGCTTCAGGACGGCAGCGCCGGCGCTGCCGGAGGGATCGACGAGATGGGCGCAGTTGCCGCCCGCGCGCCAGCTGCGCCACCACTCCGACAGCAGAGAAACCGTCTCGTGGTCTGGGGTGTTCACTACTGCCCGGTCGCGCTCCGTCATCCCGTTCCCTCTGCCTGCTTCTTCTCCCGCTCGATCCTGATCATATGGGCCCTCGTCTTGCCCCACAGCTCGCCCACCACCGTCAGATGACGGCCAAGCTCCGCGTCGTTCTTTTCCTTGTTCCGATCCTTGCGCTGCTGAACCCGGGCGTCGATGTCCTTGTCGGTCAGCTTGGCCTTCTTCAGCTCGTTCTGTTGCTGGTCGGGGTCCAAGTTGCTGAATTGGGACAGCAACGCGTCGCGTTGCTTATGGAGGTCTTCCTTCAGGCGGACGGAGTCGTCTCGATAGGTGGTGCTGTAGTACACGGGGATTCCCTTTCCGAGGGAGTCCCGGAGTGTCTTCGAGCAGTCGGCGTTACCTGGGTTCGTGGTGCGGAGACCGCAGGGCTCTCGCTCAGTGTAGAGGCCGGCGACGGTGAGCTGGTCGTCCTTGCCCCTCGCCTCGTTGAGGCGTTTCACCCAGTCCAGGAGGTGCTTTTCGGAGTGCCGTGGGCTGACGCCGTCGGTACCCATCGGAGGTACGGACGAATCGACGACGTAGCTGCTGTTTCCTTCCTTGTCGACCAATTCCACGACAGCATAGTTTTTGTCTGTGAAGTCTGGAATGTTGGGGAACGACTTTTCGAGTATCGCCTTGATGGTTGCCTTTTCGCCGCTCTGACGGGACTCGTCCTGAACCCGCTTGAACGCGGTCGCCGAATCGCTGCCTGCGGGGCGGAACTTGGCCGGGAACTTCGGTTGTGCCTCCGCGCGCCGCCTGGAACCTACCGAATCGTGGTGGTCTCCCGCCGGGTCCGGTTGGCCACTGGACGTCTTGGAACCCTTGTAGGGGCTCTCGCCGTCGGGGGTGCGGGTGGGGCTGTTGCCGACGGCGTTGTCTGCGTGGAAGGCCATGCTCATTCGGGCAATGGTTGCTACCACTACATGACGTTCACCATCGTTCATGGCGGCGAAATTGTCGCCAAGAATGTGCCGGAGTTCGCTCTCCGTGAAGGCGGTCGGCGGGATCTGGTCTTTCTTGTTCTTGAGGTCTTCGCTGGCCGCCCTGTGGTCCTGGTCGGCCTTGGTGAATTCCGCCTGGGCATTCTTGACGGCATCCTGTTGGGCCTTGGTCGCCTTGTCGCCGGCGTCGTTGAGGGCCTTTTGGGCTGCATTCAGCTTCTGCCGGGCTCCGTCCAGGACCTTTCTGGTCTGGTTGGCGGGCTCGGTGATCGCCTCGGATGCGGCCCGTCGCTCGGCAGCCAGCCTCAGCAGCTGTGCCAGCGGGGGCTCAAGGCTGTTGCCGTCCTTGTCCTGGGCCGGATTGCCGTTGTCGTCCGTGGGCGGTTCGCACCACTCCCGGAGCCGGTCGTAGACGGGATTGAGGGGGTGGATCCGATGGACCGGCTGGCCCTCGCCCTCCGCGTCGCGCACTGCCTCCTGGGACGCGTCCGGAGGGATGCTGTTGAGTTCCTGGTCCTTGGGCTCGGGGTCGGAAAGCGACTTGTTGCGTTCCTCGCGCGTGGCGTCGGCGCGCTCGTCCGGCGTGTGCTCGGTGTCGGGCATGTCGACGTCCGAGGAATCGTCGGACTCGGGTGGGTCCTGCTTGGCTTTTTTCTTGTCTCCCCCGTCGATGTCCATGTCATCGGGGGACAGCCCGTGCTTCTTTCCGTCGCCGCTTCCGGTCGGTTGGGCGGCCGGGCGCCGGGCGCCCTCGGTGTTGCGGTCGGTCCCGCCGGGGTTGCCGGGAACGGGGCGGCGGTTGGGGTCGAGGGGAATGGCGAACACGCCGTGGTCGCCGCTGTGGAGGGGCTTGTCGCTCCGCCGGCCGGTTTGCGGGTCGACGTATGTGATCTTGCCGTTGTGGTTGACCACGTTCCAGGCGTGAGCTCGCCCGTTGGAGTCCTGGGTGACGATGACGGCCTGGGAGCCGTGGCCGTTGTCGAGAAGGGTCGTCTCCAGGCGGCGGAAGGCCTCGGGGCCGTTGCCGTGATCGGTGAATCGAGCGCCGAGGGTGCTCTCCATCCGGTCACGACCGTCGCTTTCGCCGCGGTCGGACGGGGCGCCGTCGGCGTCGTGGTCCGGGGTACGGGCCGCTGCGACGGTGGGGTGACCGGAGTAGGTGTCGGCGAAGGAGAGCGCTGCGTCAGGGCAGTTGTTGGTACGGCCGGGCGCGCCGTGGTCCTGTCCGTTGACGTCGTTCACCCAGGCGCCCTCGTTGGGGTCCGGGTGACGCTGCGGAGCTCCGTCCTCACCACGGGGGACGTTGTTCTCCAAGGCTTGCTGGTCGGCCGCGTCCGGATGTACCAGGCCACCCGGGTCCCGGTCGTACGGACGGGTGTCCGAGGCCGGGAAGGTGGGGTCCTTCGGCTCCGCGTTCTGATCCGGGTCGGCGTCTTGGACGGGGGTATGGTCCGCGGGCGCGTCCGAGTCCGTGTCCTGGCGGGTGTCGGAGTCGTGCCCCGGGTCCGCATGGTTGTCCGGGTCCTGGACGGAGTCCGGGTGCGGGTGCGCGTCGCCGTCCGTGTCCGGGTGCGCGTCGGAGTCCGGAGTCGTGTCCCCATCCGGAATCGTGCGGTCGGGAACCGGAGCTGTGGGGGCGTCCGGCTTGTCTTGCCGATCACGGGTTGCGTCGGCGTCCGCGGGAGGTGCGGTGTCAGCCCCGGCCTCGGCTGAGGGCTCGGTGGTAGGTCGCTGCTGCCCCGTGTGCTGGTTGTCGGGCGTCCCTGCCAGCCCCGACGGGTCGGACGAGTCTTCGGAGACCGGGGAGTCGCTCGATTCGTCGTCGCTGTAGTCCTGGTCGTCAGGGTGCTGCTCGGACGTGTCCGACTCCGAGCCCCACGGGAAGATCGGATTGCGATCGGCGTCCAGCGGGATGCCTACGACGGATGCGGCGTCCAAGTGGATCGGAGTCTCGCTGACCTCGCCGGTCTGGCTGTCCACCCAGATGATGTCGCCGTGGTGGTTGACGGCGTTGAACACATGGCCGCCGCCTTCGGGCCAGTAGACACCCACCACCGCTGCGGAACCGTGTCCGGCCTGGTCCAGTTCCCAGGCAATCCGGTCGTAGGGGTGAGGGAGATCATCACCGTAATCGATGAGCGGCCCTCCCGCCCAACGCTCCATGTTCCACTCGGAGTCGTTCTCCGGCGACCAGTTGTCGGGTGTTCCGTCGGAGTCGACGTCCAGCGTGCGCGGCGCGGAGACCTGCGGGTTTCCGTACCAGCTTTCCAGGAAGGAACGGGAGCAGTCGGCACAGTTGTTGGAACGGCCCGGCTGTTCGTGACCGCCGTCGTTCTGGAGGTCGCTCCAGTCTTCGAAGGGGTCGGCGAAGCGCTGCGGAGTGCCGTCGGGGTTGCGCGGGTGAGCCTCCTCCAGCGCCTGCTGGTCGCTGGGGTCGGGTTCGCGCAGGCCGCCGGGGGCATGGTCCAGGCTGTCGCGGATGGCTTGAAGGCTCTCGGGGGCCGTCTGCTCGTACTGGGCGTCCGGTGTCTGCTGCTCGTGGGAGCTGTCCTCCGGAGACGACGGATCCTGGTCGTGCTGCGGTGCGTCGGCATCCGGTTGCTGCTGATCGTCCGGGTGCGGCATGCCGAAGCCGTCGCGCGGCTGTCCGTTCGGCCGCTGGTCCTGCTGATGGAGCGGCCGGCTGTCTCGCGAACCGGGCCGTGCCGTCTGGTGCTGGTCGGGACGTGGAGGTTGCGGAGTCTGCTGGTCCGGCCGCGGTTGCCGTGGCGACTGCTGGTTCGGCCGTTCCTGCTGGGGACGGGTGGTCTCTGAGCCAGGGGTCCGCGGGGGGCGGTCCGGGGACGCCGGGCTGCCGGCGGTGCCGGGTACGGCTGCCGGGTGCTGCGGGTTCTGCGGGGCCTGCTGCTGGTACGGGTTGTTGTTCGGGGGCTGCTGGTGTTGCGGCTGGGCGTACGGGCCAGGCTGTTGCTGGTGGGGCTGCTGGGCGTACGGATTCTGCTGCTGTTGGTACGGCCCGGGCTGCTGGTGCTGCTGCTGGGTGTACGGACTCTGTTGCTGGTGCTGCTGCTGGGCGTAGGGGTTTGGCTGGTGCGGCGGCTGGGCGTACGGGCCCGGCTGCTGCTGGTACGGCCCAGGCTGCTGTTGCTGGGGCTGCTGGGTGTGCGGCTGCTGTTGGTACGGGTTCTGCTGCTGTTGCTGCGTGTACGGGTTGGGCTGTTGCTGCTGCGGGGCCGGTTGCTGGTGGGGCTGCTGGTACGGGCCCGGCTGCTGCTGGTGCGGCTGGGCGTACGGTCCGGGCTGCTGCTGGTGGTGCGGCGCGGGCTGCGGCTGGGCGTACGGGCCTGGCTGTTGCTGCTGCTGGTGGGGCTGTTGTGTGTACGGGCCTGGCTGCTGGTGCTGCTGCTGGGCGTAGGGGTTTGGCTGGTGCTGCGGCTGGGCGTACGGGCCCGGCTGCTGCTGGTACGGCCCAGGCTGCTGTTGCTGGGGCTGCTGGGTGTGCGGCTGCTGCTGGTAGGGGTTCTGCTGCTGTTGCTGGGCGTACGGGTTCTGCTGCTGTTGCTGGGCGTACGGGTTGGGCTGTTGGTGCTGCGGTGTGGGCTGCTGGTGGGGCTGCTGGGTGTATGGGCCCGGCTGCTGCTGGTGGGGCTGCTGGTAGGGGTTTTGCTGCTGTGCCTGCTGTGCCTGCTGTGCCTGCTGTGCCTGCTGTGCCTGAGCGTGTTGCTGGGCCTGGGCTTGCGCCTGTTGTTGTGCGTGGGCTTGAGCCTGCTGCGCCTGGGCCTGCTGCTGGGCTTGCTGTTGTGCCTGGGCTTGGGCCTGCTGCTGTTGGTTCTGGGCCTGCTGGTTTTGGGGGTTCGGCTGGGTCTGGGGCTGCTGCTGTTGGTTTTGGGGGGCGGCGGCGGGGTCGAAGGGCTGGCGGTTGGCGTCGGTGACGATGTGCCAGACGTTCTTGGCCTGGGTGTTGATGGGCTGGTCGCTGATCGTGCCGGTCTGGCTGTCGACCCAGACGACCTTGCCGTTGTGGTTGACCGCGTTGAAGACGTGGGCGCCGCCGTTGGGCCAGGTGACCAGTACCGCGGCCGCCGCGCCGGGGCCGGCCTTGCGCAGGTCGTCGGCGATCTGGGCGTAGCCGTCCTTGGCGTTCTGGCCGGAGTTGCGGAACTTGGCGCCGGTGTACTGCTCGATGTTGGCGGTGCCGTTGTTCTCGCCGGACGCGCGGTCGATGCCGCCCTTGCCGTCCGGGTCGAAGGTGCGCGGAGCGGACACCTGCGGATTGCCGTACCAGGACTCCATGAAGGAGCGGGTGCAGTCGGCGCAGTTGTTGGAGCGGCCGTAGACGGTGGGGCCGCCGTCGTTCTGGAGCTGGGCCCACGGCTGGAACGGGTCGTTGAACGCCCGCGGGGTGCCGTCCGGGTTCCGCGGGAAGCTGTTCAGCAGTGCCTGCTGGTCGTGCGGGAACGGCGAGTACAGGCCACCCGGCTGGGTGTTGAGGCCGAGCCGTACGTCGTGGTGGCTGCGGAGGTTCTGGGGCTGTGCGACCGGTGGCTGGTGCTGTGCTTGCTGCTGTTGGTGCGGGGTGGGCTGGGTCTGCTGAGGGTTCTGGTTTTGCTGGTGTGGTGCGGGCTGCTGGTGGGGAACCGGCTGTTGGACGAACGGACCCGGCTGCTGTTGTTGGGGCTGCTGCTGCGGGGTCTGTTGCTGGGGTGTCTGTTGCTGGGGTGCCTGCTGCGGCTGCTGCTGTTGCGGCGCGGGCTGCTGGTGCTGCGGCTGCTGGTTCTGGTGCGGGACGTTCGGGTTCGGCGTGTTGGGGTTCGGCGTGTTCGGGTTCGGTGTGTTGGGGGTCGGGGCACCAGGGCGTGTGGGTGCCTGGGCGCCGGGCTGCGACGACACCTGGGCGGGGGCGTCGGTCTGCGGCCGGTCCGTACGGGTGGGGGCGGCGGACGGCGGCGCCGAGTCGGGGCGCGGTGCATCGGGGCGTGAGGCGTCGGGGCGGGCACTGTCGGGACGTGTCGCGTCGGGGCGTGAGGCGTCCGGGCGTGGTCCGTCGGGGCGTGGTGCGTTGGGCTGGGCGCCGTCGGGGCGAGTCGCATCCGGGCGGGTGCCGTCGGGACGCGTCGAGTCGGGCCGGGTGCCGTCGGGGCGGGGGCCGTCCGGACGGTTGCCGTCGGGCCGGGTGCCCTCGGGGCGCGGGGTGGATGCGTCCTGCCGGGTGTCCGGGCGGTTGCCGTCCGGACGGGTGTTGTCGGGGCGCGTCGCGTCGGGCCGGGTGCTGTCCGGGCGGGTGCCGTCGGAACGGTTCCCGTCGGGGCGCCCGGATTCGTCGTTGCGGGCCGGGCCGTCGAGGCGGGGGTTGTGCGGGGGACGCTCGGGGGTGGGCTGTTGGGTGTGGTCCTGGACGATCTGGGAGCCGTCGGGGCGGCGGTTGTTGCCGGGAGGCGCGGTGGGGGCGTCGCGGCGGGGGCCGTCCAGGCGGGGGTTGTAGGCGGGGCGTTCGGGCTGACGCTGCTGGGTGACGTCGCGGATGGCCTGGGAGCCGTCGGGACGGCGGTTGGTGCCCGGGGAGGGGGTGGTGTTGCCGGGCGTGGCGCTGCGGGGTGGGGCGCCGTTCGGGGTGGTGCTGCCGCCCTGGGGTGGGATGCCGCCCATCATCGGGCCGGGGGTCTGGGGGGTGTTGGGCTGCTGGCCCTGTTGGGGGGTGGGGGTGGAGGGGGTGTTGGGTGCCGTGGGGTCGGTGGTGTGTTGGGTGGGTGGGGGGAGGGTGGCGGTGCCGGCGGACTGGGTGGAGACGGTGGTGTCGTCCGGGTCGTCCATCGTGGGCATGGGGTCGCCGGGGGCCGGGTCGCGCTGCTGGACGGGCTGGCCGGAGGAGGGGGTGTGCTGGACGGGGGCGCCCTGGGGCGGTGTGCCGACATGCGGCATGGAGGCGCGGCCGCCACTGCCGCTGTTGTTGTTGGAGTTGTCCCCGTTGTTGCTGTTGCTGCTGCCGTCGTGGGAGTTGTCGCCGTAGGAGGGCGGGTTGCCGGCTATGGGGTCCGGCGTCGGCGAGGGGGTCGGTGCGGGCTGAGGCGCGTCAGGGCGCGAGGGACCGCCCTCGTGGGATGTGGAGTCCGGTGCGGGCTGGGTGCTGATGGGGTCCGGGGTGGGGGTGGGGCGGGCGCCATCAGGAGTGGTGTCCGGTGCGGGCTGGGTGCTGATCGGGTCCGCATCCGGGCGATCCGGGCGTGCGAAGTCCGGGGTGGTGTCCCGGGCTGGCTGGGGGACCGGGTCGGAGTCCGGGCGCGCCGAGTCCGGAGTGTGGTCCGGTGTCGGCTGGGTGCTGATCGGGTCGGAGTCCGGGCGTGCCGAGTCCGGGGTGTTGTCGGGCGTCGGCTGGGTGCTGACGCCGTCCGTGTCCGGGCGGGAGGCGTCCGGAGTGGGGCCCGAGTCGCGGGTGGGACCGGCGTCCGGGCTGGAGCCGGAGTCGGAGTCGGGGGAGTTCGAGTACGGGCTGTCGTTGCCGCCTCGGTAGCCCTCGTCGAAGGGGGAGCGCTGGTCCGCGGGTGGCAGGGGCTGGGCGTCGGGGACGTTGCGGGGAGGGGTGGAGCCGGAGTCGTTGGAGGGGGTGGGGGAGGCGGACGGGTTGGTGCCCGTGCCACCGGAGTCGGCACCGTCGCGGCCGCTGGAGCCGGGGCCGTCGGTGGCGCCCGTGTTGTCCGAGGCGCGGGGGGTGTGGCTGGTGGAACCGCCGCCCCCGTCGGAGCCGCTGCGGTTGCCGCCGCCCGCACTGTTGCCGTTGCCGCTGCTGCTGCCACCGGAGTCGTTGGAGGTACCACCGGAGCCCGAACCGGAGCCCGAACCAGAGCCCGAGCCCGAACCCGAGCCGGAATCGGAGCCGGAGCCCGATCCGGACCCGGAGCCCGAGCCGCTGCCCGAGCCCCCACCGTCGGAGCCACTCCCCGAGCCCGACCCCGAACCCGAGCCGCTGCCCGAGCCCGAGTCCGACCCGCTGTTCGACCCCGACCCGCTTCCGGACCCGCTGGAGCCGCCGTCGCCGGAGCCCCCGCCATCTCCACCATCGCCGCCGTCGCTGCCGTGCCCGGCGGCGGAGTCCAGGCCCTGGCGGGCCCGCCGGCCCGCGCGGCCGCCGGCACCGTCACGCAGCCCCTCGCCCAGGGACTCGCCCATGTTGTCGACGGCGTCCTCGGCGGCCTTCCGCCCAGCCTTGGCCGTCCGCCCCAGGTCGTAGCCCTTCTGCGCACCGAAGTTCTGGTTGACGGTCTGCGCGATGAGGTCGGAGGCCATCGCCTCCAACGCGGAGATCACCGGCTCCTTGGCGGCCTCCATGATCGCGTCCAGGAGCTGCTTGGCCACCTCCTTCAGGATCCGACGGACCATCTCCCGCGTGGCCAGCGTCGCGGCCGCGCCACCTATCTCCGACAAGCCCAAAGTGAACGGCGCGGCGGCCTGCGCGGCGATGATCTCGGCGGCCAGGATCGCCAACTGCACGATCACCGCGACCTTCATCCCGATGACCAGGACGGCCGCGGCCTCCAGCGTGAACGCGATGACCTCGGCCGCCTGCGCGGCGTCGTTGAGGTAACCGGAACCGCCGGAGAACTTCTCCCACGTCTTGCTGAACCCCTCGATGGCATCGCCGGAGTTCTCGCTCAGGACATTGCTCGCATAGCTGTTGCCCTGCGCCGCATGCCCCTGGACCTCCGCCGCGAACGTGCGCCAGACCTGCGCACACTCCATCAGCTTGTCCTCGTCGGCATGCGGCCAGTTGAAGCCGAGCATGTCCAGGACCCACTCAAGAGGATCCGGCAGCATGAGAGACAAGGTGGAACTCCCCCGTGAAAAAAGTGCAATCAGGCGTGGTGCGGGCGCAGGGCGTGCGGAAGGGCTGGTTGCTGGGCCGACGCCCTGGAGAAACGCCCTGGAGATCGGAAGCGCTGGGCCGGAACCTGGACGTCAGGACCCCTGGGCTCGAAACCCTGGGAGTCGGACCCCTGACGGCAGAGCCCCCGGGGCCGACTGGCGGCCTCAGCTGCTGGCCGGTCTCCAGGAGACGTGGACCGCGCTCTGGTCCTTCGTCGGGTCCTGCCAGGCCCGCTTGTTCTCGACGTGCTGCTTCATCAGCGAGTCGTTGAAGTCCTCGTTCTCCGCGTGGTTCTTGGACATCGAGGTCAGCGCCTTGCCGATCTCCTGGAACTTGGCGGCGAGGTGACCCATCGATTCGTACATGCCGTCGCGGACGCCCTCGTAGACGACGCCGAACTTCTCGCCGATCTCGTCGTCCCCCCACGGAGGGGCGTCGGCCTTGCTGGCGAACGACGTCAGACCGCTCATGAACTGCTCACCGAACGACTTCTTCTCCGGCGGCGGTCCCTCAGGGGGCTTGCTCGGCGGCCCGGCGCCCAACGCGCTCAGGCCGTCCATGAGCCGCGCCACCGAAGAGTCGAAGTCCTCGCCGAGCTTGACGAAGTTCGTGCCCTCGGCCTTGAGGCCTTCCACGTTGGTCTGGAACCCACCAGCGCCAGCCACAACGCCCCCCGTGCTCGTAATGGTTACCTAATGCGATATTGAAGCCAAAGCTTAACCGGCGGCACTGACAGCTCACCAGGCGCCGGCCGAGGCCCAGTCGGCGCGCTCAGCCCTCGCTCGGGCGGTAGAAGCGGTGGTAGAGCTCCACTGCCGCCTCCGGGGGGAAATTGGGCAGGAATGTCACATCGCCGTTGGTCTTGTTGATGGCGACCTGGCTTCCCCCGGGCTCGGCCGGCAGGGCGGTGGGGTCCTCGGGCGGCGGCCAGCTGGCGAACACCAGGTAGCCGAGATCGAATTCGTGCACGAACAGGCCGGCGGGGCCACCGGGCGAACCGACCTCGGGGAAGTGCTGCCGACCGATCTCCAGCGCCTCGGCCTCGTTCGTCGGCACCGGACGGGGTCCGGCGTCCGTCGGCTCCGGGGGGAGCGGGGGAGGCGTGGGCGGCAGACCGGGAGGCTGGCTGCCCGTCTGATCGGAATCGGTCATGGTGCGTCTCCCTTGGTGCTGATCCTGTCGGTGACCGTCAACCTAACTCACGCGTGGGCGGCCGGATTGGTTCGCGTGGGGGTGGAGGTGGGGGTGGGGCGAGGGGGACAGTGAGCGGGGCGGCGGCGGTGACGGCGAGGGGGCAGTGAGGGTGACGGTGAGGAATGTGCTTTTCCGAATGTGACTGTTTATCCGGATGTGGCCAGTTATCCGAAGTTGACCAGCGACAGCCAGAACTCCAACAGGTCCGCATCGCCCACCACCTCGAAGGGCTGCTCGTCGGCGGAGCGGCGGCCGTAGACGAGCAGCAGCAGGTCCGTCAGTGGTGCGCTGACGGAGACCGCGGCCGGCTCCTTCGCGCGCCGCCAGGCCAGGGTGTCGCCGGTGAGGTCGACGAGCCAGTGGGCGGCCGCCTCCGGCGGGGTGTCCGTGGCGTGGAAGTGGAGCGTGCGGCCGGGGCCCAGGAGGGCGCGCCGGTCGGGGTGGTAGTCGAACATCTCGGGCAGCGAGCCCAGTTCCATCCACTCGTCGAGGGCGTCGAGGGCGATGCGCTGGTCGACGGTGAAGTCCGTGCCGAGGGCCAGGGTCGCGTCGGCGCGGTGGATGACGGTCTCGTGGGCCATCCGGCGGGCGAAGAAGGCCGGGCTGCCGGACGGGAGCGGGGTCCAGATCCGGGCGTCGGGCCCGGCGGTACGCAGGGTGCGGGAGAGGTGTTCGGCGCCCTCGGTGAGCCAGTCGGCGAGCTCCTGCGGGCTCCGGTCGGACTCGCGCGGAAGGACGCGCAGCGCGGTGTCGGGCGGCGGCTGCGCGGCCCGGGTGCGGACGACCTCCTCGACCCAGCGATGGGCCTCGCCCAGATGCCGGAGCAGCTGGGCGAGGTTCCAGTCGGGGCAGGAGGGCACGGACGCGCTCAGGTCCGTGCGCTCGTCGAGACAGGAGCTCAGCAGTCCGGCCTCGGCGACGATCTCGGCGCAGTGCTCCTCGTAATCCATGGGGGCATCGGCGGCGTCGGCGGCATCGGTGGCTTCCATGACCTCACGGTAGGGCGCGCCACCGACAATCGGTCGCTCCCACATCCGGCCGCGGTCACCCCCTACACCCGCCCGGCCGCCTCCAGGCGGAACCGCAGCCGGCAGATGACCGCGTCGGTGTCCCGGCGGATCGCGTGGGCGACGACCGCTCCGCGCTGGTTCTGCAGCAGGCGCTGCCACAGGTGGGCGGGTTCGGCCTCCGGTATCAGGACGGTGATGCGGGTGCCGGGCCGCCGGGCCGCCAGGTCGGTGACGTAGCCGGCTATCGGGCGGCCTATGGAGCGGGTGGCGGAGGGCAGTTCGAGGAGCTCCACGCCGGGGTTCCACAGCTCCCAGTCGCGGCGCAGCGCCTCGGTGGCGGGGCGGTCCTCGGGGGTGCTGTAGGTGACGGTGACCGCGACCACCTCGTCGCCCAGGGACACCGCCGCGTTCAGCGCCTCACAGGTCAGCCGGGACAGATGCGATACGGGAACGATGACCAGGGAGTGGGCACGGCGCGGCGGCTCGGGGACCCGGCCCAGGCCCAGACGCTCGCCGATCCGGCCGTAGGCGCGGTGCACCGCTTCGAAGGCGAGGACCAGCAGCGGCAGCGCGACGACGATGAGCCAGGCGCCCTCGGTGAACTTCGTCGCGGTCACGACGACGGCCGAGACTCCGGTGAGCAGCGCGCCGAAACCGTTCAGCAGGGCCTTGCCCCGCCAGCCCGGCGAGCGTTCGAGGCGCCAGTGCCGGACCATGCCGACCTGGCAGATGGTGAAGCCGACGAAGACGCCGATGGCGAAGAGCGGGACGAGGGTGTTGACGTCGCCGCCGGAGAAGACCAGGAGGGCCGCGGCGACGGCGGCGAGGGCCAGCACACCGTGGCGGTGGACCTGGCGGTCCGCCTTCAGACCGAAGACGTGCGGCAGGAAGTTGTCGCGGGCGAGCAGGCCCATCAGGACGGGCAGGCCGCCGAAGGAGGTGTTCGCGGCCAGCGCGAGCAGCACCATGGTGGCGAACTGGACGACGTAGAACGCCCAGTTGTGGCCGAGCGAGGCGTCCGCGAGCTGGGCGAGGACCGTGACGCCCTCGACCGGCTGGAGGTGGAAGCGGCCGATGAGGACGGACAGACCGATCAGCATCACGCCGAGCAGCGCACCGAGCGCGACCTCGGTGCGCTGGGCGCGCTTGGCGGCCGGGGCGCGGAAGGACGGCACCGCGTTCGCGACCGCTTCGACCCCGGTCAGCGCCGAGCAGCCGGACGCGAACGCCTTGAGCAGCAGCAGGGCACCGACCGTGGTGGCGTTGCCCGCGAGGACCGAGGCATGGCCGTCGGCGGTGACGGTGGAGGCGGGCGCGTCGCGGAGGAGACCGACGACGACCATCGCGAGGACGGCGCCGATGAAGACCGCGGTGGGCGCGAGGAACGCCTTCGCCGAGTCGACGATCCCGCGCAGGTTGATACCGGTGATCAGGACGAGCACCGCCAGGCAGATCCAGACGCGGTCCTCGTAGAGCGCGGGGAAGGCGGACGTCAGCGCCGCGACGCCGGCGGTCACCGAGACCGCCACGTTGAGGACGTAGTCGAGGATGAGGGAGGCCGCGGCGACCAGTGCCGTACGGCGGCCGAGGTGGGCCTGGGCGACCGCGTAGGAGCCGCCGCCGTTGGGGTAGGCGGCGATCACCTGGCGGTACGACGCGACCAGGACGGCGAGCAGCGCGGCGATCGCGAGCGTGACCGGCAGTGTGAAGCCCAGGCCGTAGCCGCCCGCCGCGGCCAGGACCAGCACGATCGACTCGGGGCCGTAGGCGACCGACGCCATGGCGTCGAGCGAGAGGGCGGCGAGTCCCTGCAGGGAGGTGAGGCGGTGGCGGGCGTCGGGCTCGGGACCCTGGGCGCTTCCGGGGCCGGTGGCGGCCTCGTGGGGGCCGCCGGGCCGGGTGGTGACCGCGCCGGTGGCGGTATCCGGCGGTTCTTCGGGCCGCCTGTCGGGCTGGGACACCATGGACATCTTTCGTCGTACCTCCGTACGGCACTGTGGCCGTACCTCGGTACGGCGACTGTGACGCTGTGCTGGACCAGACCAGCGTGCGGGCCGCGACGGCCGCCGTCCGCGGGCCTTGGCGGCCCCTTGGCGGGCGAAAGGGCGATCTTCACGCGTTCTTGACGGGGAGGCGGGCGTACTCGGGTCGCGCCGCCGGGGCGTGCGGCCGGTTCTCGCGTACGCGGTGGCCGCTTTTCGGCGTTCGTGTCAACGTCGCGTCATCGCCGCGTCAAGGTTCGTGGGGGCCGCGTCAGCGCCGTGCAAACGTCCCCGGCCGCCCCGGGGCGCCGCCCTAGCGTCAACGCATGGGACGGCGACGTGGCCTGGGGCCCGATTTCACGAAGGACGACGGGGACGACGGCGAGGGCGGGGACGGGGACGGGGACGGCGGGGCCGACAGGGCTGGCAGGGCTGAAAAGGCCGGTGTTGGAGGGACGGGTGAGACGGATGCGACGGGACGGGCGGGGCTGGGAAGGGCCGCGGGCGGACGGGCGGCGGGGGAGGGGCGACGAAGCGTCCGGCCGGCGGTCCCTCCTCCGCCGGTGCGCCGCGGCGAGCCGGCCCGGGACCGTACCTGGCTGCCCGAGTTGCGAGCGGCGATCTGGTGCACGGGCGGGCTGTTCACCCTCATGCTGCTGGTCGACCTCGCCAACGGGACCCTCGATCCATGGCGCGCGCTTTGCTGGACGGCCGTCGCGCTGGTGCTGTTCGTGGTCCTCTACCCGCCACGGGTGACCGCCGGCGAGCACTGGCTGGCCTCCCGCGGACCGGTGCGCACCCGCACGGTCCGCACCGATCTGCTCGTCCTCGTCCGCCGCAGCGACGGGGTGGCCCCGCGCCTGGTGCTGCGCGACGCGGTGGGCGGCCGGGTGGAGCTGGACCCCAAGGTGCTCACCGCGAACCCGCTGCTGTGGCACCGCCTGGAGCAGGGCGTACGCCGCTCCCGAGAGCGGGGGTTGCTGCGCTGTGGCGCGGTGCCGATGCAGGCGCTGGCGGACCGGATCGATCACGACGGTGCGCGGGCGGTGTTCGAGGTGTCCGGGCTGGCGTGACCAACTCCCCAATGAAGCACGTCAGTTGACCCCCGTCAGCGGCCGGGCGTCGAACCGGCTTCGGCCGCCCGCAGATCGCGGAAGCGGACCAGGCGGATGCCGCAGAAGTCCTCGGGGCCTTCCGCCATGTCGAAGAAGGCGGCGATGATCCAGACCAGCACGAAGAGATAGCCGCCCAGCCACCGGCGGAACAGTCGCGGCAGCCGCGGACGGCTGGCGTCCGTTTCGCGGACCACGCGGGTGCGGACGGCGAACTTGCCGATGCTCGCGCCGCCGATGCGCGTCAGCACGACGTGATTGAGGAACGAGAGTCCGAAGCAGGCGCCGGCGGTGGCGTAGAAGACCTGCATGCCCGGCAGATCGGCGCGCTCGGTGGCGCGCATCGCGATGAGCGCGGCGGTCAGGGCGAGCAGCCCGTCGAGGAGGACGGCGCCGAGCCGCCGCATGTCGTTGGCCTCACGGGGGACATGCGGGGTGGCGGCCACCGGAGGGTGCTGCTGGTACGGCGAGGGCTGCTGCTGGTACGGGTGCTGCTGGAAGGCCTGCTGTGGTCCCGGCTGCTGGTACGGGTGCTGCGCTCCCGGCTGCGGGTGCTGGGGCGGGTATGGCTGCTGCGGGTGCTGGGGTGGGTATGGCTGCTGCTGGTACTGCGGATAGGGCTGTTGCTGTGGGGCTGGCTGCTGCTCGTACATGGATCCGGATCCTTCCACGTCGCGCAGGCCGGCGTCGGCCCGCCCCGGGGCCGTGACCTGCGCCCGAGGGCGGGCCCGGCGGTGCGCCGGACCCGCCGTCAGGTCGGCCTGTGGGGTCAGGACTTGGTGAGCGCGACCTCGGCCGTCTGCTGGCCGGTGTCGACCGTCACCGGGTAGTCGCGGTCATTCGCCCTGCCCGTGCCGCGCACCGTCACGGTGCCGGGCTGGAAGGTGGTGCCGGGCTCCATGCTGGCGAAGGAGACGGTCCACGGCACCGGGGCTCCCGGGGTGCAGCTGACGGTCTTGTCCTCGTACCAGCCGACCGGCGTCGTCCGCTTCTGCGGCTGGTCGGCGTTGCCGGCGAGCGTGATCTGGGCCGGCTTGTTGCAGGTCACCGTGCCACCGACGGTGATCTCGCCGGTGCGGGTGTTGATCTTGCCGGTGGTGTCGAGGTCCAGCCCGACGGCCAGCTCCGCCGGCGGCTCGGCCGTGCGGGCGTGGACCTCGCCGCGCAGGGGCTGTGTCGATCCGTTGCAGTACTGCTCAAAGGTGGCGTCGAGTTCGCGTACGTAGCCGTAGGGGCCGTAGGCGATGTGGGAGACGGTGAAGGAGCCCGTGCCGGTGCTGCACGACCGGTCGGTCTCGCTGAGGTCCAGCTCAGGGTCCTCCGGTTGGGCGTAGGGCCAGCGCGAGGCCTGGGTGTAGGTGGCGCCGTCGGTCAGCTTCTGGCCGTCCGGGGCGGCCAGGTGGAGGTACCAGCGCTTGCCTTCGGTCGTGACCACCGTGACGCCCACGGCGTTCTCGTCGGTTGAACCCGAGACGTCGAACATCTCGACGGCTCCGGCCGTGTACTGATGGGACTGCCCGTCCGAGACGAACTCGCCGGGCTCGCCGCTGAAGCTGAGGGATCCCGATACCGCCTCGTGGGCCTGCGCCGTGCCCGTCAGCGGGGCCGCCGTCACCGCCACGGCCAGCGCCGTCGTGACGACGGTTGCCGCGCGGGTCAGGGTGCGTCTCGGCGCGCTGCTTCTCATCAAGCTTCTCCTCCAAGGAGCGGTCCCGGTCCTGCTGGACCGGGATGCGGTCGCACATGCGTCACCGATCGTCAGGTACCGGTCAAACCGGACCCGGAGGGGGCGGCCGTGAAGCTCCTCAGTGATGCAGCGGGACGTTAACAGGCGCCACTGACAACGGCGCCACGGAGGGTGCTCGCCGCCCTCGCGGCCACGCGGCTCCGGCGCCGCTCAGTCCTCCTCGGCCAGGCGCTTGATGGCCGCGAGGCGGGTGTCCCAGGTGGCGGCCACCCGGTCCATCCAGCGGGCGGTGGCCCCGAGTTGCTCGGGTCTGACCCGGTAGCGCGCCTCCCGGCCCTCGCGGTGGCCGGCGACCAGCCCGGCCCGGTCCAGGATCCCCAGGTGTTTGACGATGGCCTGCCGGCTGACGGGCAGTTCGGCCGCCAGGACCGTGGCGGTCGCCTCGCCGTGCGCGGCGAGGGCGTCGAGTATCCGGCGGCGGGTCGGGTCCGCGAGCGCGGTGAACACCTCCGCCACCGCGTCCGCACCGGACTCCCGGCCCGCGTCCGCCCCGGGCTCCCGGCCCGCACCCGCCCCGGACTCCCGGCCCGCACCCGCTGCTTCGTCCGTGGTCATGCCGCGAGCCGCTCCGCATACTGCTTGATGTTCTCCGCCTGGCCGGACCAGCCTGCGGAGTGGCTGTCGTATCCGGCGGTCGGGATCCGCTCCTCGGGGATGACGATCTCCTCGAAGCCGGTCTCCACGACGCGCAGGCGGGTGCCGTCGCCCTCCGGCGTGAGGGTGAACTCGACGAGGGTGGAGTTGCCCTCGACCGCCACCTCTCCAGGGTGGGCGCTGGCCCAGCGGTACGAGAAGTAGTGCGGCGGGTCGACCTTCACGATGGTGGTCGGGAACTGGCCGTACTCGCCGTGGTCGAGGTGCATGATGCCGCCCGGCCGCAGGTCGATCGGCGCGGGCTCGCCCTGGCCGAACCACGAGCCGACGTGCTCGGGCTCGGTCAGGACCGCCCAGACCCGTTCCACGGGCGCGGCGATGCTGATCTCCCGCTCGATTCGGTTGCGGTCCTCACCGCCGGTGGCGTGGGCGCTCTGCGTGCTCATGGGGGTGTCCTCCTGTCGCGCTCTTTCTGCTCGCGCACTCGCTCTTACGTGCTACCCAATGGTTGCACGTCAAGCCAGGAGGTGCAACCAGATGGTTGCGCATTCCCCGGACCGGGCGCCTGGCGCCTGCTCAGTCGTCCTGGCGCCCGGCGCCCGCTCAGTCGCCCTGGCGCTCGCCGCCCGGCGTCCGCACCCGCACCCGGTAAGCCGGAATCGAAACCTCCGGATCGTCCAGGCATTCCCCCGTCGCCAGGTCGAAGCGCTGCTTGAGCAGCGGCGACGCCACGAACGGGCGGCCCCCGGCGGAGCCCGTCAGCCCGCGGGAGAGGACCTGGGCGCCGGTGAACGGGTCGCGGTTGCCGATCGCGTAGATCTGGCCGGAGCGGTCCACGAAGAGCGCGGCCTGGGTGCCGTCGGGCAGGAGGGCGGCGACGCCGCGCCCCGGGGTGAGGGCGTTCAGCGTGCAGACCGCGAGCCAGTCGCCCTGCGGGCAGTGGACCTCGACCGTGCCGGCGGCCGTGGTGGCGGCACCGGGCGCGGTGGCGGTGGGAACGGTTGCGGTGGGAACGGTTGCGGTGGTCATCAGGCAGAGGTCCCTTCCAGAGTGCGTACTGCCAAGGTCGGCCCGGCCAGCAGCGTCAGGTCCGGCTTGACCTGGTCGCGCTCCGGTACGAAGCGGACGGACGGGTCCGGGGCGTCGGGCGCGTTGACGAAGGACACGAAGCGGGCCAGCCGCTCGGGGTCGGCGAGGGTCTCGGCCCACTCGTCGCGGTAGTGGGTGACATGGGCGGCCATCAGGGCCTCCAGTTCGTCGCACAGCCCCAGGGAGTCGTGGACGACGACATCGCGTACGTGGTCGAGGCCGCCCTCGATCCGCTCCAGCCACGTGGAGGTGCGCTCCAGGCGGTCGGCGGTGCGGATGTAGAACATCAGGAAGCGGTCGATCAGCCGGATCAGTTCGGCGTCGTCGAGGTCCTGGGCGAGCAGGTCCGCATGGCGCGGGGTGGCCCCGCCGTTGCCGCCCACGTACAGGTTCCAGCCGTTCGCCGTGGCGATCACGCCGAAGTCCTTGGACTGGGCCTCCGCGCACTCCCGCGCACACCCCGAGACCGCGGACTTCAGCTTGTGCGGGGCGCGCAGTCCCCGATAGCGCAGCTCCAGATCGATCGCCATACGGACCGAGTCCTGCACGCCGTAGCGGCACCAGGTCTCGCCGACGCACGACTTCACGGTGCGCAGCGCCTTGCCGTACGCGTGCCCCGACTCGAACCCGGCATCCACCAACCGTGCCCAGATGACCGGCAGTTGATCGACCCGGGCGCCGAACAGGTCGATCCGCTGACCTCCGGTGATCTTGGTGTAGAGGCCGAAGTCGCGCGCCACCTCGCCGATGACGATGAGCTTGTCCGGGGTGATCTCGCCACCGGGGATGCGCGGGACGATCGAATACGACCCGTTCTTCTGGAGGTTGGCGAGGAAGTGGTCGTTGGTGTCCTGAAGGGCCGCCTGCTCGCCCTGGAGGACATAGCCGTCGGCGCCGACCGCCGGCGCGAGGGAGGCGATGACCGAGCCGATCGCCGGCTTGCAGATCTCGCAGCCCTCGCCGCCGCGCGCCTCCTGTCGGCCGTGCTCGTCGAGCAGTTGGGCGTAGGAGGCGACCCGGCGGACGCGGACGATCTCGTACAGCTCGGCGCGGGTGTGCGGGAAGCACGCGCACAGGCTCTGGTCGCCGCTGTCCGGCAGCAGCTTGCCGATCATCTTCACGCAACTGCCGCACCCGGTACCGGCCTTGGTGCACTGCTTGACCTCGGGGAGGGTCTCGCAGGCCTGGATGGCGTCCTTGGTGACGTTGTGGCAGCTGCAGATCACCGCGTCGCCGGGCAGCGCGTCCGGGCCGAGCGCGGCGGGCGCGCCCGCGCCGGCGGGCAGCACCAGCTGCTCGGGCGCCAGTGGGGGCACGGTGCCGGTCAGCGGGCGCAGCATGCCGTACGCCTCGGCGTCGCCGACCAGCACCCCGCCCAGCAGCTCGCCGCCGGCGCCGATCACCAGCTTCTTGTAGACGCCGCTGCGCGCGTCGGAGTACACCACGTCCAGACAGCCGTCGGTGGCGCCGTGCGCATCGCCGAACGAGGCGACGTCCACGCCGAGCAGCTTGAGCTTGGTCGACAGGTCGGCGCCGGTGAACCCGGCGAGTTGCCCGGAGCCGTCGCCGAGCCGCTCCGCGATGGCGCCGGCCGTCACCCGGGCCATGTCGTAGCCCGGCGCGACCAGGCCGTACACCCGGCCGTCGACGGCCAGCGCGCACTCGCCGATCGCGTACACCGCGGGGTCGTCGGTCCGGCACTGCTCGTCGATGATGATGCCGCCGCGCTGGCCGACCGGCAGCCCGCAGTCCCGGGCGAGCTGGTCGCGGGGGCGGACGCCGGCGGAGAAGACCACCAGGTCGGTCTCGATGCGGGAGTCGTCGGACAGCCCCATGGCGGTCACCGTGCCCGCCTCGTCCGCGACGATCTCCTTGCCGCCGACGCCGGTGTGCACCTGCAGGCCCATCTCCTCGACGGTGCGGCGCAGCGCACGGCCGCCGCCCTCGTCGACCTGCAGCGCCATCAGCCGCGGCGCGAACTCCACGATGTGGGTGCGCAGCCCCAGCCCCTTGAGCGCACCGGCCGCCTCTAGGCCGAGCAGGCCGCCGCCGACGACCACACCGGTGCGGGAGTTCTTGGCGTACTCCTCGATGGCCAGCAGGTCCTCGATGGTGCGGTAGACGAAGCAGCCCGCGCTGTCCTTGCCGGGCACCGGAGGCACGAACGGATACGAGCCGGTGGCCAGCACCAGCGTGTCGTAGCGGACGGTCAGCCCGGAGCGGGCGGTGACCGTGCGGGTGGTGCGGTCGATGGCGGTGGCCGGGTCGCCGAGGTGCAGCTCGATACCGTGCCGGGCCATGAAGTCCGGATCGGTCAGGCTCAGCTCCTCCGGGCTCCGGCCGGCGAAGTACGAGGTCAGCTGGACCCGGTCATAGGCCGGGCGGGGCTCCTCACACAGGACGACCACCCGTGCGCGCTCGGTGACGCCGCGGTCGGCCAGCTCCTCCAGGAAGCGCTGGCCGACCATGCCGTGGCCTATGAGGGCGATGGTGGGGATCGTGCCTGGTGCGGCGTCGGAGTGCGGGTGTGTGGTGGTCATGCTCGTCAGCGTGCGGTCCGGCTGTTACCCGCCCGCATCTGCTCTGTTTCCCGGGCGGAACGCTGCCCTCAGAACGCGGCGGGCCGCCGTGTGAGGGACCGCCCGCCCCGGCCCGCCGGCCCGCCTCGGGTCAGCCGCCCAGGCTCGCCGGGCACAGCCGGCGCGGCGCCCGGTCCGTACGCAACCGGGCGTCGACACAGCCGCCCGGCAGGCCCGCCTGCGCCCGGCTGCCGAAGTTCGCGGTGACGGTGAGCGCGCCGTCGCCGAAGACCGTGCGCTGCACCGTGCGGTCGCCGGTCAGCCACCGGAAGGACGTCATGCGTTCGGTGCCGGCGGCGCGGTGGAGCGGCGAGAAGTACTTCTGCAGCGCGGCCAGCCGCGGGCCGTTGCGGGTCAGCGTCGGCCCGTCCAGGACATGGTTGAGCGGGGTGTTGTAGAGCATCGCGAGCAGCGCCCGGGTGGTCTGCTGGTCCGGCAGCTTCTCGTACGACAGCTCCCAGCGCTCGACGTTGACCAGGGAGCCGTGCAGTGCGGTCTCGTACAGCGGCACGCGGTACTTCGGGTCGTACATGGCCTTGGCCAGCTCCGCGGGCAGCCGCACCGGCTTGAAGAAGGCCGTCGGGGCCTTCTCCGGGAAGTAGCCGCCCCACCTCTCCCTGTCCCGCTCCAGCTGCCACAGCCCGTCGGCGACCGGGGTGCCCGAGCCGTGGTCGAAGGCCAGCACCTCGTTCGCCCAGGCCTGGGCGGACTCCGAGCCGAGGACGAGGTTCTTCGACAGCCGCCGCATACGGGCCAGGCGCATCTCCCGGTCCTTCGCCTTGGTCATCTCATGCCCCGCCCCGTGATCGCGGAAGAGCTCACCCGTCGCGTCGACATCGAGGAAGTAGCTGTCCGCGCCGTTGGCGACCATCGAGCGGGTACGGTCGGCGAGGTAGTGCCTGCCCGGCTCGGCCTTCTCGAAGGCCCGCGAGCTGAGGTAGCAGCCCCGGCCCCCGAACCCGGTCTGAGCGCTGCCGTCCGCCTTGCGCACACAGAAGTCCGGGTAGACCCGGCCGGGCCAGACCGAGGTGGGGCTGTCGGCGCTCTTGGGGTCCTGCCCGTTGGCGAAGGTGTCGTAGGGCCCGACGAGATAGCCGGCCTTCTTGGCGGCCCGCACCGCCGCGGCGTTCATCGGACCCGGCCCGGAGTCGTACCCCAGCCACATCCGGTCCACGCCCAGCCCCTTCAGCTTCTCGACCCCGGCCGCGGTACGGGCGTCGCCCCACACATAGGCGTGGAACGCCCCGAGCAGCTTGGCGGTGGCCGGATTCCGCCGGATCTTCCTGCGCAGGCTGTCGAGCCGGCCGTGCTGGGAGAGGTAGGAGCGGTAGTCGGCGGCCGGGGCGACCGGGTTGCCGTCGGTGAGGGCGAAGGTCACTTCGTAGTCACGGGTGCCCTCACCCGCGTCGAAGGCGTGCGTGGCGGTGGCGCGCAGCCGGCCCCCGGTGGAGGCGAAGCGCAGCGAGGTCCCGATGTCGGTGGGGGTGAGGTAGCTGACGCCGTGCCGGGCGCCGGAGCCGCCCGCCCCTCCGCCCATGGAGTAGCCCCACAGGGGAAGCGACAGTTCGCCGCCGACGTCGACCGTGCTGCCGGCCAGCCCGCCCTTCTCGGCGGCGGAGTTCCACCACGCGTCCCGTACGGGGATGTCCAGCCCCTCGCCGCGCGGCAACTGCACCGCGGAGGCGGCCCGGTCGGTACCGGTCACCGGCCAGCCGACCGACCCGTCACGGTCCGCGCGCAGTCTGATCCGCAGCCGCCCGCGCTCCGCACCGGCCGTCACGCTCAGCCCCTTGGCCGGGTAGCTCCAGCGCGCGCCGTCGGCCGTACGCGTCACCGGCCCCGGTTTGCCGAGCCCGCCGTCGGCCGCCTCGGACAGCACCATCCGCCGCCCGTCGCCGGTGCGCGCGGTCACCGCGAGGGAGTCGGTGTCGATGACGGCGGTACCGCCGCCGACGGGCAGTTCGAGGCGGCTGCCCTTCAGGGTGCCGGCGGCGGCGCTGTCACATCCGGCGACGCCGAGTGCGGTCGCGGTGAGCGCGAGGGAGGCGGCCAGCGCGCGGGTGGCGGCGTTGCGGTGCCTACGGCCGGTCGTCTTGGGCGAGTGGGGATCGTCGGAAGTCATGGGGACTGGATAGTTGCGCGACTTAAGAGGCTTCTAAGAACCCGGCCAGGTCCCGATGGGTGGACATCCACTGAACTCCCGTCCTGAAGGCCGCTGTTGGCCCGCCCGCGGCCGTCCCAGGATGGTACGTTCCGACTCTTTGCGTACTCACTGCTCTCGCCTAGGGGATGCGACGATGATTCTGGTGACCGGCGCGAGTGGGAACGTCGGAACGGCTCTCCTCACTCGCCTTCACGCCGGCGGCGTGGCCGCGCGCGCGGCCTACCGTGATCCGCACACCACGGCTCAGGTGATCAAGTCGGGCGGTCGGGCGGTGACGCTCGATCTGGCCGTGCCGGACACGATCGGTCCCGCGCTCGACGGCATCGAGGCCGTGTTCCTCCTCGGCGCGACGGGCCCCGCCCAAACGACGCATGAACTCACCATGCTGGAAGCCGCCCGTGCGGTGGGTGTTCGGGTGGTCAAGCTGTCCGTCTGGCGGGCCGACGAGGGACTCTCGGCGATCGCCCGGCTGCATCAGCCCGTCGAGCAGTCGCTGGTGACGTCCGGCTTGCCCTGGACGATCCTGCGCCCCAACTTCTTTCTGCAGAACTTCCTGCGCCAGCCGTCCATCCGCGAGGCGGGGGAGTTCAGCCTTCCATTGATCACCGCACCCATCAGCTTCGTCGACGTCGGCGACATCGCCCGTGTCGCAGCGCGGGTCCTCACCACCGAGGGCCACGACGGCCGCATCTACGACCTCACCGGGCCGAAGGCCCTGACCTACGCCGAAGCCGCCGAAGAGTTCTCCGACGTCCTGGGCAAGCCGGTGCGCTACGTCGGCCTGCCGGACGACGAAGCGCGCGCGGCGATGCTGAGTCGCGGGATGCCGGAGTTCCACGTCGACGCGCTGATAGAGGTCGCCCGCGCCTACCGCGACGGCGGCGCCGAGACCGTCACGTCAACTGTCGCCGACCTCACGGGCCGTGAAGCCCTCGGCTTCGCCGACTTCGTGCGCCGGAACCGCAACGTCTTCGGTTGACCGTCGTCCTTGCGGCCTGCGCCCTATCGGCCCGCGGCCTGCGGGTCCGGCAGGGTGTGCCCGGTGGGGGCGCGGTCCGGCGCCGGCGGGGCGGCCGGGGCGACCGTCAGGGTCAGCAGAGTGGCGCCGAGCGCACTGGCGCCCGCCAGGCAGGCGGTCAGCTGACGGCGGACGCGCAGGGTGGCGACGTGGACGGGGGGCGGCTTGCGGTGGCGTGCCATGGACGGTGTTCCTCTCGGCGGCCGGGAAGGCCGTACGAACGAAGTGCGTTGCTGAAGTCCGCGATCGAAGTCCGCGATCGAAGTCCGCGATCGAAGTCCGCGATGAAGTGCGCGGCTGAGGTCCGCGGCCGAAACGCGCCGCTGAAGTGCGCAGCTCAGAAGGTGAACTGCTCGGAGTGGACACGGGACGCCGGGACGCCGGCCTTCTGCAGCGCGGCGGCTGCGGCCCGTGCCATACCGGGTGGTCCGCACAGATACACATCGTGTTCCGGCAGGTCCGGGACGAGATCGCGCAGGGCGCGTGGCGCGAGCGGATCGTAGGGGTCGTCGGACGGACCGAGAAGGTAGTGCAGGGTCGCGCCTCGGGCAGCGGCGATCGCCTCCAGCTCCTGTCGTAGCACCAACTGGCCGGCGTCACCCGCCCGGTAGAGCAGGGTCAGGTCGCCCGGCCCGCCCGGCAGGGTCTCGAACAGGGCCCGCATCGGGGTGATGCCGACCCCGCCGGCGAGCAGCAGCACCTTGCTCCGGGTGCGCCGGTGCGCGGTCATCGCCCCGAACGGCCCGGTGGCCAGCACCCGTACGCCCGGCCGCATCCGGCGGATCCGCCGGGTGTGGTCCCCGCACGCCTTGACCGTGATCCGCAGCATGTCGTCGCGTACCGGTGCGGAGAGCGAGAACGGCAGGGCCGTACGCCACAGCCGCCGGGACAGGAACCGCCAGCGAAAGAACTGCCCCGCCTCGGCCCGCAACGCCTCCAGCCCGTGCCCCCGCATCACGACGGAGACGACACCGGGCCCCTCGACCTTGACCTCGACGACCCGCAGGCTGTGCCGCAGGGCCGCCCGCACCGGTACGACCAGGCGGTACCAGACCAGCAGGGTGCCCACGGTGGTGTGCAGCAGTGTCCACAGCCAGGCGGCGAGTGCGCCGCCGGCCAGATCGGGACCGGAGAGCTGATGGGCGAAGGCGAGGGCGGTGGCCGCGTACGTCAGCAGATGGACGCCGCGCCACGTCTCGTGCCGCACCCGGCGGCGCACCGCGCGCGCCGAGGAGATGCCGACTCCGGCCAGCAGCACGGTGCCCGCGGTCGCCGCTGCCAGGCCGGGGTAGCCGAGCAGCGCGCGGGTGGCGCCGAGGAGGTCCAGGCCGGTGTGGGCGGCGTACCCGAACAGCGCGAGGGCCGCGTGCGCGCAGCAGAGGGTGAGGACGTAGCGGCCGCCGAAGGCGTGCCAGCGAGCCAACCGGTCGGCGCCGACGCCGTGTTCGACGGCCGGCACCCGCGCCATCAACAGCAGCATCGCCAGGACGCCGTAGCCCGCGAGCAGCCCGGAGAGGTGGGCGAGGGTGGCGAAGAGCGCATCGAGGCGGACCGACGGCTCGGCCTGCACCAGCCAGAGGACGGTGACCAGCGCGGCACCGGCGACCAGTCCCGTCAGCAGGGCGCGCGGCGACGTACGCAGCGGGGGCGCGGGCACCGGAGGGACGCGCGGCGCCTGTAGGGGGCGGGGCGGCACGGTCTGCGGGACGACGCGCACATAGAGGGGGTGTACGGAGTCCGGGTGCGGCTGCGCGAGCAGGCCCGGGTGCGGGGTGTCGGCCTGGGTGGTCACGAGCCGACAACCTAAGCCCGGGAATCCCCGAGAAACACCAGGTCAGGCCCCTCTTTCGGTTCTTTAAGGTGCCGTTGAGGATCTCCTGACCGGGGGTTAAGAACCACGGAGACACCAAGGAGACCAAGGAGGCCAAGGAGGCCAAGGAGACCAAGGAGGCTAAGGAGGCCGAGCGCGCCCCCTTCAGCCGGCCGCCCGCGACAGCCGCGCCCGTTCCTCCTCGTTCGTGAACCCGTCCCGCAACGGCGGTTCGCCGCGTTCGACGTCCCAGGCCAGGACGTCGGCCGCGGTCACCTCCAGCGGGGTCGCCGGCATGCCCGCCCCGGGCGCGGGCCGTCCGCGGTCAGCCCTTGACCGCGGTCACCGGCCGGTCGTCGCGCAGCTCGTCGAAGAGCCGCTTCGCCTTCGCCGGGTCCCACTTCACGGCGCTGCCCTTGGGGGTGGCGAAACCGAGGGAGGAGACGGGGACGTTGAGCTGTTTGCCGTGGCCGGCCGCGACGCCCTTCATCGCCTCGAACAGCGAGGTGAGTTCCTGAAGGCCCGTGGTGTCGTCGACGACGAGCGTGTCGAGCCCCGCGCTCACGGTCGGATAGACCTTGGAGGGATCGAGGAGGGTGCCGGGGGCCGCGGTCTTGTGGGCGAGCGCCGCGAGGAACTTCTGCTGGTTCCTGCTGCGGCCCAGATCGCCCTGGGCCTCCTGGTGGCGCTGGCGGACGAAGGCGAGCGCGGTGCGGCCGTCGAGCGTGTGGCAGCCCTTCTTGAGGTCCGCGCCCGACTTCTCGTCCTTGACGTCCTTGTCCAGGCACATCGGCACCCCGCCGACCGCGTCCACGATGCCGACGAAACCCGCGAAGCCGATCTCGGTGTAGTGACCGATGCGCAGCCCCGTGTTGTGCTCGATGGTGCGCACGAGCAGCTCGGGGCCGCCGAGCGAGAACGCGGCGTTGAGCTTGTTCTTCGACGCGGGGTAGTGCCTGCCCGTCTCGGGGCGGATGTACGCCGGAACGGTCACCCAGGAGTCACGCGGCAGGCTCACCATCGTCGTGCCGTGCGCTCCGGTGTGCAGCAGGATCATCGAGTCGGTGCGGCGGCCGGCCTCGGCCGAACCCCCCGTGTGCAGGTCCTTGCGCTCCTGTCCGGACAGGCCGGCACGGCTGTCGGAGCCCACGATGAGGTAGTTGGTGCCCGCGCCCGGCGCCGGACGGTCCGTGAGCCCGCCGAGATCGACGTCCCGCTGGAGCTTGGTGTCGGCCCATACATAGGTGCCGGCGGAGGCGGTGACCAGCACACCGACCAGCAGCAACGCCGCCCGGGTGAGTCGCCGTCGCCGCGTGGGGCGAACGGCCGGGGCCCGGCCCCTGGAGGGGCCGCCGCCATCGACGCCGCCCGGACGGACCGGGGGGCCGTCGTACCCGGGCGGGGTGACCACGGCCTGGGGGACGGGCGGGGCGCCGTCGGGCATCTGAAAGGGCGGGGCACCGCCGGCCGTCTCGACGGGCGCGGGGTACCTCTCCACCGGCCGGCCGTCCGGGCTCCACACCTGGCCGCTGCTGATCCGGCCGGTGCCGAGGTACGTCACCTGCGCTGCCTCGCCGTGCGGAGTCCCGTCGGTCGGCCTCTCCAGCCAATCAGTCATGGGCGGCAGTCTGCATGCTCACGTCCTCTTCACCAAATGCTCTGAGGATCTGCACAAAGGTGCACCGTTTCGCTCCGGAGGAAGGCAGAATGTGCCGGTCCGCCCGGCTGCGGCACCGCCTCCTCGGGCACCGCCCGGCCGTGCCGTGACGGGCCCGAGGAGACGTGGACCGCGCTCATCGCGAGGTCAGGCTCTGGTAGGCGACCGGCTGCCCGATGTGCTGGGCGGCGGTGCCCGAGCGGTGCATCCGGTGCCACTTCAGGCGGGTGCCGAGCAGGAACGCCACCACGGACTGGATGACGACCAGGTACATCAGCTGCCGGTAGACGAAGAGCTGGAAGGGCAGCGCCCAAAGGGCCCTGAGTCGCTCCCCGTCCAGCCTCAACGCGTACCCCGCACAGGCCAGTTGGATCACGAGGAACCCCAGCCACACCCCCGCCGAGAGCACCGGGCCGCGGAAGAGCGCCCCGTACAGGGCGAAGATGTCCACGATCGGCGCGAGCAGGGGCAGCGCGACCTGGAAGATCGTCAGGTAGCTCAGCCCGCGGCGGCCGAAGCGCCCGGCGGGACCCACTTCCAGGGCCGCGCCGCGGTGCTTCCACATGGCCTGGAGCGTGCCGTAGCACCAGCGGTAGCGCTGCCGCCACAACTGGCCGAGCGAGGTCGGGACCTCCGTCCAGGCGATCGCGGACTCCTCGTAGACCACCCGCCAGCCCGCCTGCCACAGGGCCATCGTGAGATCGGTGTCCTCGGCGAGGGTGTCCTCGCTGACGCCGCCGATGCCCATCAGCGCATCCCTGCGGAAGGCACCGATGGCGCCCGGGACCGTCGGCATGCACTCCAGCACCTCGAACATCCGGCGGTCGAGGTTGAACCCGAAGACGTACTCCAGGTGCTGCCATCGGCCCAGCAGCCGACGGCGGTTGCCCACCTTGGTGTTGCCGCTGACCGCGCCGACGGCCGGGTGGGCCAGGGGCTGGATCAGGCGGTGGATGGCGTCGGACTCGAAGACGGTGTCCGCGTCGACCATGACCACGATGTCGTGCCGGGCATACGACAGACCGGTGTTGAGCGCGGCGGCCTTGCCCGCGTTGGGCTGCCGGATCACCTCCACACGCGGGTCGTCGATCCACGTCGCGAGGTCGGCCGTGGAGTCGGTCGATCCGTCGTCGATGACGATGACCTGCAGATACCGGTGTGTCGAGGCGAGCAGCGACCGGACCGTGGACTCGATGCCGGCCTCTTCGTTGTAGGCCGGTACCAAAACCGTCACCGGCTCGGACACTTCCCGCAGCCGCGGCGCGCCCGGACGGAAGTGCGTCAGCCGCCGGACGTGGGTGCGGGCGAACAGGACGAGCATCAGCAGGCGCAGCAGTCCCAGCCCGCCCGCGATCCAGAGCACCCAGGTCATCCCGCTGACGAAGGCGTGCCCCAGGGCCTTGGCCCAGATCAGCCCCGTGCCCAACCAGTGCTCGACGGTGGACACCGGCCGGTCGGACGCGGGAAGGCCGGCCCCGGCCGACACGGTGGTGAACCTGGTGACCCGCCGGTCGCCGAGCAGCTTCTCGGTCTCCTGAAAGGCGTCGTCGTTCTGGCTCAGCTGCCGGACCATGCCCTGCGAAGGGTTACGGAACCACTGGTCGGCGGCGACCAGCGTGTAGCCCTGGGCCGCGGCCTGCCGCGCCGCCTTCCACTCGGCGCCGCACATGGTGTCCGCCGTGGTGGTCTGCGGCAGCCGGAGCAGGCTCGTGTGGACGCCCGCGGTGCCCGCCAGCGCCTTCTGCGTCAGCGACAGCTCCAGCCGGGCCCGGAGCGGCGAGGCCGCCCCCATGACGGCACCGGTGTAGGTGTTCGAGCCGATCTCGTGTCCCCCGGCCCGGATGCGCCGCACCAGGTCCGGGTGCTGGGCCGCCTGCGCACCGTGCAGGAAGAACGTGGCATGCGCGTGGTGCCTGCGCAGCAGTTCCAGGATGCGCGGGGTCCACACCGGATCGGGCCCGCCGTCGTAGGTGAGCGCCACGGTACGGGCGGGCATCCTGGCGGATTCCGCCCTGCCGCCGTCCAGCCGCAGCACCGGACCGCCCTTGGCCACCTCCCGCGGCACGGGGGTGGTGCAGTCGCTGCGGATCTTCGCGGCGTCGACCTCGTGGGTGGTCCAGCCCTCGAAGAGCAGGGCGCCGAACATCACGGGCAGGACGAGGATCAACAGCAGCCAGTGTCCGCGCGGATCACGCGACTGCGCGTGCCGGCCCCGATTCGAGCGGCGCCTCACGCGGTGACCGCGGTGGGGCCGGTCCGCGCATCCTCTCTACGCCCGGAACAAGCCTCTCCACAGGGTCGGGAATGGGGTATTTCCTGGCGTTTTCTACGCTTGCTGGCCTCGCACATGGTCGGCGAGTGTACCCACGGCCGACGGTGCTTCCGGGCCCGCAGCCCTCCTCGGCCGGCCCTCGACGACGGGAACGGCAAAGCTCACAGCGGCTGTTCCCGCCGGAAAAATTCAGCCCGCCCCCCGTGCGCAACACCGGCGGCCGATGGGGACTTGTCCGGCATAAGGAAATTCGCGCTGCGGTGCCTCGGCCGGAGACCGCGGCGGTGCCGCAGTAACACCGCGGCACCGCCCGGCGCAGACCAACCCGTAAGGCACTACCGAACGAACCGCGACACGGGGAGGAGCCACGCCCGCGATGCAGACCCCGGGCCGGGCGCCCGCGCACCTCCCGGCTTCACTCCCCGCCCAGCCGCCGCGCCGCCAGCTCCGCGTACAGGGTCGCGCCGTCGGCCAGCACCGCGTCGTCGAACTCGGCGAGCGGCGAATGGTTGTTGGGGCTGCGTTCGTGGTCGGCACCGGCCGGCGGGGCGCCGAGCAGGATCATCGCGCCCGGCACCTCGGCCAGGACGCGGGAGAAGTCCTCCGCGCCCGCCAGCGGCTGCGTCATCGGCGCGAAACGCTCCTCGCCCAGCACCTCGCGGACCGCGCCCGCCGCGAAGTCCGCCTCCGCGTGGTCGTTGACGGTCACCGGATACACCTCCGCGAAGTCCGCGTCCACACCCACCCCGTACGCCGCCGCGATGCCCCGGCACACCTCCACCGTGCCGTCCTTGACCCGCGCCTGGGCGGCGTCCGAGAAGCTGCGGACGGTCGCCTCGAAGACCGCGGTCTCCGGGATGACGTTCTGCTGGGTGCCCGCGTGGAACGTGCCCACCGTCAGCACCACCGGGTCGAAGACGTCGAAGGTACGGGTGATCCACGCCTGCAGCGCTGTGACCATGGCACACGCCGCCTGCACCGGGTCCTTGGCCCGGAACGGCATCGAGCCGTGCCCGCCCTCGCCGCGCACGGTCACCCGCAGCACATTGGACGCCGCCAGCGCCGGGCCGCCCCGGGTACGGAAGACGCCGCTGGGCAGGCCCGCGGACAGCACATGGAGCGCGTACGCCGCCGTCGGCCGTCGCCCCGCCGCGTCCAGCAGCCCCTCCTCCAACATGTACCGCGCGCCGTCGTGGCTCTCCTCGCCGGGCTGGAACATGAACAGCACATCGCCCGCGAGCCGGTCGCGGTGCGCGCTGAGCAGCTTGGCCGCGCCGGCGAGCATCGCGGTGTGCAGGTCATGGCCGCAGGCGTGCATCCGGTCGTTGTCGGCGGCGAAGTCCAGGCCGGTACGTTCGGCGACCGGCAGCGCGTCCATGTCCCCCCGCAGCAGTACGACCGGGCCGGGCCGCCCGCCGCGCAGCACCGCGGTGACGGAGCTGAGCCGCTCGCCGGTGCTGACCTCCAGCGGCAGGCCGTCCAACTCGGCGAGCACCGCCTCCTGCGTACGGGGGAGTGTGAGCCCCGTCTCGGGGATCCGGTGCAGCGAGCGGCGCAGCCGTACGAGGTCGTCGGAGAGGCTGCGGGCGTCGTCGCGGAGGTTCAAGGGTGCTCCCTTCAGGCGGGGAACTCCCCGCGCTTGATGGCCGTGACGAATGCATTCCACCCGCCGGCGGGAAAAATGAGCGCCGGACCGTCCGGGTTCTTGCTGTCCCGGACGGGGACGAGGCCGTGGGGGGCGGCGGAGAGGGTGCGGGAGAACTCGAGGCAGGCCCCACCGTTGCCCTCGCTGTAGGAGGACTTGACCCAGGCGAAGTCGCGGGTGAATTCGACGCACTGTCCGCCGTCGCCGCCGCTGTAGGACGACTTGATCCACTCAGCGTTCGCAAGATCGAGGTCGGTGCTCACCATCTGTACTCCTTCAACAGGGACTTGATGAGGGTCAGCGATCTCTCGGGAGACAACGCGTTCGCCCTCAACCGATCGTAGCTGTCGGTGTGTGACGCAACAGTCTCAGCCGAGTCATACAGCTTTCCTCCCTGGGGGCCGTCTGCGTAGAGCACGGAGGGAGAGTCCTCGAAGGTCAGCAGGGTGAACGGCATGTGCACCGCCGGGGCCCCCGCGGAGTAGGGCAGGACCTGGAGCTCGATGTGAGGCGAGGCAACGGCTGTCAGTAGATATTCCAGCTGCCCGGGCATGGCGTCAGCGCCACCTACGTCCGTCCGCAGACACGCCTCGTGCATGATGACCCACAGGAGCGGAGGCTTGTCCTGCTCGAAGAGCTCGCTACGGCGCAACCGGGCGGCAACCCGCCCTTCGATCAGCTTCGCGTCCTCACGTGGATGGGAAGCTCGGAAGATCGCCCGCGCGTACGCCTCCGTCTGAAGAATTCCCATCACCAGGCTCGCCGAGTAATCGAGTATCCGCGACGCCTTCTTCTCCAAGTTGAGGTATGGGACGAACCAACTCGGGTGATCCCCTTCGTCGATCCTCTTCAGCAGCCCCGCGAATAACTCGCCCGTCCCGAACGCGGTGTCGCAGCCCTTCGCGAACTTCATGCTCGGCCTGGGAAGCAGCGTCCCGGACTCGACCTTGCTGACGTAGCCGTCGGTGTAGCCCGTGGCTTTGGCCAGGTGCTTCTGTGTGAGCTTGCGGGCCAGTCGTACCTGTCTGATGTCGCGGCCGAAGCGCTGGAGCGGATTCAAATGCTCGGGAGGTGTCGTCTCGTCCAACGCTGTGACCTCTCGTCATGTGGGCATACGTCGACATCGCGACAGGTCTTGACCTGAACCCTGCCGGTTCAACAGCACCAATTCTATTGCCCGTTGCGTTGCCGTGTGACCGAATGACTACATCCGGTTACCCCGCAAAATCCCCTAGGGAGACAGGCGACATGACAGACGCAACCGACAACGCAAGGCTCCTGCCGCCGCCGACCCCCGAAGGCAAGCGCTGCCTGGTCGTGGGCGATGGGACCGGCTACGTGTCCCGGATGGCCGACAACCTTGAGGAGACCCAGCTCGGGCTGGCCGCCGAGCTCATCGACGAGTCGCGCCGCATCCTCGGTGCACGCCGGTGGACGCCCGGCGAAATCCACTTGCTGGCCGTCGAGTTGACCGACACGCTCGCCCAGGTGCACCACGTCGCGAAGTGCCGCGGCCCACGCCGTTCCTGAACCTCCGGCTACGACGGCTACGCGTGGTCGGCCACCGCGTCCAGCTGCGCCATATCCGCCTCCGTCAGAGCGATCCCGGCCGCCGCCAGGTTCTCGTCGAGGTGCGCGGGCGATCCCGTGCCGGGGGTGGGCAGCAGTACGGGGGAGCGGTGCAGCAGCCAGGCCAGCGCGATCTGCCCGGTACTCGCCCCGTGCCGGGCGGCGACCGCGTCGAGCGCCGCACCCAGCGCCGCACCCGCGCCGCCCGTCAACGCGCCATTGCCCAACGGGAACCACGGCAGGAAGGCCGTGCCGCGCTCCTCGCACAGCTCCAGTACGTCCTCCGAGGCGCGGTCCATCAGGTTGTAGCGGTTCTGGACGGAAGCGATGGGTGTCAGCTCCTGCGCCCGCCGCAGCTCCGCCGCGCGGACGGAGTCCAGCCCGATGTGCCGGACCTTGCCCTCGCGCTGGAGTTCCCGCAGCGCGCCCAGCTGGTCGGCCATCGGTACCGCCGGGTCCAGCCGGTGCAACTGGTAGAGATCGATGGTGTCGGTGCGCAGCCGGCGCAGGCTCGCCTCGCACATGGCGCGCAGCCGCTCCGGTCGTCCGTCGATGTGCCAGACGTCGGGACCGGTCCGCACCACCCCGCCCTTCGTCGCGATCACCAGCCCCTCCGGGTACGGATGCAGGGCGTGCGCCACCAGTTCCTCGGCCACGTCCGGGCCGTAGTTGTCGGCGGTGTCGATCAGCGTGACCCCGCGCTCCACGGCCTGCCGCAGCAGGGCGACGGAGCGCTGCGGATCGTCGTGCCGCGGCCCCCAGTAACCGGGCCCGACGAGGCCACCGGTCCCGAACCCCAGGCGCCGGACCGGAAGCTCCCCGCCGATGGAGAAACGCACGTCGCGGTCGCGGTCGCCGTCGCGGTCGAAGGCGGCGGCAGTCTCAGCGTTCATCATCCTGAGCCTAGAGCGGTGCGCGGTTCGTAAGATCGCCCGGTGCCCCCTGACATATCGCTCTTCGCCCTGACCCTGCTCTGCCTGGCCGCGCTCGCGGCGGGCTGGATCGACGCCGTGGTGGGCGGTGGGGGACTGCTGCTGCTTCCCGCTCTGCTGGTCGGCCTGCCGCACACGCCCGCCGCCTACGTCCTGGGCACCAACAAGTCCACCGCCATCGTGGGCACCACCGCCGCCGCGGTCACCTACGTCCGCAAGGCGCCCATCGACCTCCGTACGGCGCTGCGCATCGGCCTCGCCGCGGTCGCCGGTTCGCTGGCCGGGGCGTTCTTCGCGGCCGGCATCAACAGCGAGGTGCTACGCCCGCTGATCATGGCGGTGCTGCTGGCGGTGCTCGCGTTCATCCTCTTCCGCCCGGCCTTCGGGACCGCCCCCGCGCCGTCGGGGCCGGTCACCCGGCGGCGGGTGCTGGCGGCCGTCCTCGTCGCCGGCCTGGGGATCGGCTTCTACGACGGCCTGATCGGGCCGGGAACGGGCGCGTTCCTCGTCATCGCGCTCGCCGCCGTACTGCACATGGACCTGGTCAGCTCGTCCGCCACCGCCAAGGTCGTCAACGTCTGCACCAATGTCGGCGCACTGACCATGTTCGCGATCCAGGGCACCGTGCTGTGGCAACTCGGCGCCCTGCTCGCCCTGTTCAACCTCGTCGGGGGGCTGGTCGGCGCGAAGATGGCGCTCAAGCGCGGCGCCGGGTTCGTCCGCGGGGTGCTGGTGGTCGTGGTCGTCGCCCTGCTGTGCAAGCTGGCGTACGACCAGTGGCTGGCGGTCTGAGGGCAGGGCCCGCGGCCCGCGGGGGTTCCGGCCGCCCCGGCGCGCCGCGCACCGCCCTCGCGGACACGGCCTACCGGCCGCGCGTGCGGGCCCGCAGCGCCTTGCGGTAGTCCTCGACCCCTTCCCCGACCGTTTCCATGCGCTCTCGCATGCCCCTGTTCGTGCGGCGTTTCACGAGGGTCCGCAAGACGAAGTCGGGGGAGAACCCGCCGCCGAAGCCGCCCGGGGTGTTGGAGCGGATCAGCGGCTCGTTGGTGAAGGGCGAGGAGTCGTCGTCGGAGTGCCGGTACGTCCAGCGGCACGGCCAGAGCCGCAGTGCGGTCTGACCGACGTACCTGACCGCGCCCTCGAAGAACTCGTCCTGGCCCGCCGCCTCAAGCGCGGCGAGGCCGTCGAAGCGGTCCAGCACGAGCCGTTCCAGCGCCGTGAGCGAGTCCAGCGAGTAATCGAAGGGGAAGTCGTCGGGCAGATGGGCGCTCCGCCACCGGTCCAGCGCGGCGTCCATGGGGGCCAGCCACGCGTCGAGACCCCGGCGGGACTCCTCGCTCGCATGCAGACGGTCGTCCTCCATGTACCACTCCGGCGTCTCGGGCTCCGCCGAGGGCATCCCGTCACGGACCTGGTTCCCCAGATCCACCGCCATCGGCAGACCGAACTCCTCCAGGCCCTGGGCCTGTTCGGGTGTCAGCAGCAGCCACCAGGCGTCATAGGAATCCTCGTCCAGCTGCCAGAAGGCCCGTGGATCGTCGTTTCCGGGCACGACGTCGCCGAGGGCCTCCATGGCGGTGTTCCAGTCCATGTAGCGGGTGCTGTCGGAGAGGTGCTCCGTCCTGTGCCAGATCGACCGGCCGTTGCGCCGGAAGTGCAGGTACTCGTCCGCCTCCCCGTCCTCGTGCTCGACCCTCACCAGCGCGACGTCATCGACCACCACCGAACCGCCCGAGCACGCCGCCGCCTCCGTCAGCAGCTCCGCATATCCCTCCTCCAGGTCGCCATCCACCTTTTCGGGCGTCTGGAAGCCGAGGCCGCATTCGCCGACGAGGAAGGTCAGCTCTTCGGTGTCCTCGAATTCCTCGTCGAGGTCCATGCCGATCTCGGCTGCCTCCGCCAGGCCGGCCGTTGCCTGCTCCTCGGTCGCGATGCCCAGCCGGACCAAGGTCTGCGCAAATCCGTTGAGTGTGAGTGGTGTTGAGTCGCTCATGACAGCACCCTCACACATTCCGGTCGCCGCCAAGTGGGGATCGGCTCGTCAGACCAGGGAGTTCCCGGTGTTTTGGATCATCTGCCGGAGCACCTTCAGGGCGGTGACGTAGTCGGTGTCGCTGATGCCCTGGTGGATGCGGTCGCGGATGGCCGGCGTCTGCCGCTTGAGGTCCGCTCGGGCCTGGTCTCCCACCTCGGTGATCCACAGCCGCTCCTCGGCGTCGCGGGTGAGCCAGCCGCGCTCCAGCAGGAGCTCCGACTCGACGGCCAGATCGTCCTCGGGCCGAAGGTAGGAACTCATGGCCTGCCGGAGTTCGGCGAGGGTCATGCCCTGGCCGTCGGGCGAGATGTCGTTCTTCGACAGGTTGCGCAGCAGCCAGTACTGGGGCTGGGTGAAGCCGAGTTCGACCTGCCGGGCCCGGGTGAAGGCGATGAGGGCCTCGTAGGCCACCCCGGTCCAGTACGCGGCGGGCTGCGCGGCGAGCTCGGCGTCGGAGAGGTGATGGGTCGTCATGTCGGGTGCCCCCTTGAACGGTCACTGGTATGAGCGGCACCGTAGAACCTGAAGTTGACTTGAGGTCAAGGGGGTCGGTACGGGTCAAGGGGGTCGGTACGGGTCAAGGGGGTCGGTACGGGTCGGGCCCCGACCTCAGAACCTGCAGTGGTACATCCGCGCCATGTCCCGCACCTTGGGCAGCTTCGCCCAGGCCCGGACGCCGAACCGGTAGGCCGCCGGCAGCTTCTCGATGCCCGGGACCTCCAGGGCGCTGACGTTCTCGACGATCTCCAGCCGCGGGCTCAGCGCGGCGATCCCCGCGGCGTCGGTGCCCCAGTGCAGGCGGGCGCCGGCCTTCACGACGGTCCTGTTGATCCACTGCGCGCGGATGGCGAACGGGCTGAAGGCGTCGAAGGCCAGCTCACCGCTCGGCGCGTGGGCCATCAGCCGCCGCAGCAGCGCCGTGCCGTCCTCCTCGGTCAGATACATCAGCAGCCCCTCGGCCACGATCATCGTCGGCCGGTCCGCCGGAATACGTGCCATCCAGGCCGGGTCGGTCACCGACGACGGGATCATGGTGTATCCGGGGCGCTCGGGATAGAGCTGCTTGCGCAGCTCTATGACCTGGGGGAAGTCGATGTCGAACCAGCGCACCCCCGGGCCGGGGTTCATGCGGTGCACGCGGGTGTCGAGGCCGCAGCCCAGATGCACCACCGTCGCCTCGTCGTGGCGTGCGAGGAAGTCGGACGTCCAGACGTCCAACTGCCGGGCGCGCAGCGCGACCGCGGCCGCGTCGCCGGAGTTCAGCCGCATCTTGCGGAAGTCGTAGTCGAGCCGCCGGACGGTGTCGAGGGCCATGGTGTCGCCGAGGATCGGCCGCTTCGAGCGGCTGTCCGCGGCGCGGCCGTAGAGCGTGGCGAGGAGGGTCTCCGGTGCCCCGGTCAGCTGGACCTTGGGGCGCGGGCTGGGGCTCTGACTGGTACTCGGACTGGTCATGCGACAGAGACTACATAACATTCAGAAAAATGTGAATACTCGAAAGTCGGCTCGCTGTGCCTGGACGAGGTGGGTGACGGAGCGACGGCGGAAGTGCTGGAGCGTGATCAGGCGGCTACCCCCGCGCCGCCCCCGTCCGGGACCCCGCTCCGGCCCCCGCCGGGACCGCCCGGTGGGCTCGTGCCGGCACCTCCGTCACGGCCGTGAGCAGTACCGCCGAGTCCTCGATGGCCTGCAGGCCGTGCCGCTCGTGCGGGATCGCGGCGACTTGACCCGCCTTCAGCACCTGGCCGCCGCCGGGCCCGGTCAGCCGGACGCGCCCGTGCAGCACCTGCAGGCTCGCTGCCGGCGGTGCGTTGTGCTCGTCCAGCGCGACGCCCGCGATCAGAGCGATCACGGTCTGCCGCAAGGGCCCGTCGTGCAGGAACAGGTGGGCGCTGCGCCCGTGGGCGGAGGCGCGGGCGTCGTCGAGTTGGTAACGGGTGAGTGTGGCGAGGTCGTCCATGATGCTGCCCTTTCGCATCCGTGGCGGCGGGCTCGGCGGGCTCCCTCTCCATCGTTGCCGTTGCGCGGGTGGACGCAACCGGGGAATCGGCCCCGGGCGTCCGGGTGCATACCGGTGCAGGGCGGCCCGTCACTTACGCGATGATCATCGTGGTCCGTACGATGCGGCCCGGGACGGTCCTCGTGGCACGTCCCGGCGTCCCCCGCCCCCACCGCGAATGTCCCCCCACTGCGAAGGATGCGCCACCGTGGCCGACCCCACAGCCCTGAGCGAACCGTCCGGACCGCCCGGACCGGCCGGGCAGGGCACAGGATTCCTGACCGTCATGACGACCACCGACAGCGAGGAGAAGGCCGAGCGGCTGGCGCGCGGGGCGATCGCGGCCAGGCTCGCCGCCTGTGCGCAGATCAGTGCGCCGGTGACCTCGGTGTTCCGCTGGGACGGCGCGGTCGAGACCAGCCGGGAGTGGCAGGTCCTCTTCAAGACGGCGCAAGCGCGCTACGCGGAACTGGAGCGCTATCTCCTCCAGGCGCACGACTACGACACCCCCGAGATCATCGCCACCCCGATCACCCGCGGCGGCGCCGACTACCTGTCGTGGGTCGCGAAGGAGACGAGCTGACGTGGCACGGGAGAACGGTATGACTCCGGGCAACAACTACAGGGCGGCAGGTAACGGCGACGTGGCTCCGGATCACCACCAAATGGCGCCGGGGCACGGCGAGATGGCGGCGGGTGACGACGGTATGGCGCCGCGCGACCTCGGCATGGCGCCGGGTGGCGGCCGGGTGGCCCCGGGCGGCAACGAGGGGGCGCCGGCCGACACGGAACGAGGGGGGTCCGCGCGGCGCACCCGGCGGCGCTGGACCAGGGCGGCGACCGCCGCGCTCGGCATGGCCATGTGTCTGGTCACCGCCCCGGTCGGCCACGCCTCCGACGGAGTCCCGGGGGCCTCGGACAGCAGCCGGCCGCACCCCGGTCCCGTCTTGGGCAGCCGGGACGCCGCCGCCTACTGGACGCCCGAGCGGATGGCCGCCGCGGCCCCGGCCGACGACGCGGCCCCCGCCGACGAGGCGCCCCCGGCCGACGGCGACACCCCGGACCAGTCGTCGCCCGCCGCCCCGCCGGAAGAGGGCACGCCGAGTCAGCCGCCGACGACTCCGGACGGCGGGGACGCGCCGAGCCAGCCGCCCGCCGCCCCGCCCGGAGCGGAGACGCCGGGCCAGTCGCCCACCACCCCGGCCGGAGGGGACACACCGAGCCAGCCGCCCGCCGCCCCGCCCGGCAAGGACACGCCGGACCAGTCACCCACCGAGCCGTCGCCCACCACCCCGTCGCCCACCACCCCGCCCGCGTCCGGCAGCCCGGACCGGCCCAGCGACGCCGCGGCGGCCCAATCCCCGGCCACCGCCCGGCACTTCGACGGCATCCCGTCCGTGGGCGTGCTGTTCTCCGTCGACAAGGACGCCCGCGCACACCACTGCACCGCCAGCGTGGTGCACAGCCGGCACCGCAACCTGATCCTCACCGCCGGGCACTGCAACCCGGGCGCCCGCGCCGCCTTCGTCCCGCAGTACCGTTCGGGCGCGCAGACCCAGCCGTACGGCGTCTGGGCGATCAACAAGTCCTTCGCCTACCCCGAACGCGGCACCACCGGCGACAAGGCCGACCTCGACTTCGCCTTCGCCACCGTCGCCCCGGCCGAGGACGGCCGCTCCCTGGAGGAGGTCACCGGCGGCAACATCCTGACGGCGACGCCCGGTTACACCAACGACGTCACCGTCATCGGCTACCCCAAGGTCCGCAACGACCCGGAGGACCGCGCCGTACGCTGCGACACCCGCAGCGCCCGGCTCGCCGGCACCCGTCAACTCCGCGTGGAGTGCGGCGGCTTCGCCGCGGGAACCTCGGGCGGCCCCTGGCTCACCGACCTCGACGAGGAGACCGGGACCGGCCGGATCATCGGCCTGATCGGCGGCCTCAACGGCGGCGGCCCCAAGGGCCCCGACCACGACCGGATCTCCTACAGCCCGTACTTCGGCGGCAAGATCCTGGCCCTCTACACCCGCGCGTCACAGGCGTGATCGACGGCTCCTCGTAGTCCACGGGCCCCGAAGCCTCTACCGTGGCACGGTGACGACTCAGGTGATCGTGCTCAACGGTGGTTCCAGCTCGGGGAAGTCCGGGATCGTCCGGTGTCTGCAGGCGGTCCTGCCGGATCCGTGGCTGGCCCTCGGGACGGACACGCTGGTCGAGGCGATGCCGGCGTCCATGCAGGCCTCGGACGCCGGCATCGAGTTCGCTCCGGACGGCGAGGTGGTCGTCGGGCCGGAGTTCCGGACGCTGGAAGCGGCGTGGATCGAGGGGGTCGCCGCGATGGCCCGTGCGGGAGCCCGGGTCATCGTCGACGAGGTCTTCCTCGGCGGGGCGGGCTCACAGCAGCGGTGGCAGAAGGCCCTGGGCGGACTGCGGGTGCTCTGGGTCGGCGTGCGGTGCGACGGTGCGGTCGCCGCAGGGCGTGAGGTCGCACGAGGCGATCGGACCATCGGGATGGCCGCGTCCCAGGCGGATGTGGTCCACCAGGGCGTGGTCTACGACCTGGAGGTGGACACCGCGCAGGCCGAGTCAATGGCGTGCGCACGGACCATCGCCGTACATGTCGAGTGATCTAGCTGATCCACCTGATCCACCTGATCCACGTGGCCCACGTGATCCAAGTGATCCACGTGGCCCACGTGATCCAAGTGATCCACGTGGCCCACGTGATCCGCCGACCTGATCCGGGCGACGCACCTGTTCGGGCGACGCGTCTGTACGGACACCCCGCCTGCCCGGACGACGCTGCTATCCCCGTTGCCCGGCGGTGCCGGGCCCGTCCTTCGGATCGGCCCCGGCCCGCAGCGCCTCCGCCACCCCCGTCTCGCGCGGCCCGAGGAAGTGCGGATCGGGTCGCAGCAGCGCGTCCGCCGCGGCCTTCCCGGCCGCGAAGATCTCCCGGACACCGCCGTACGCCCAGGTCACATCGCGCTTGGCGGCCACCCCGACCCCGTACGAGTCGATACCGGCCGCCTCGCACAGCGACAGCGCACGTCGGATGTGGAAGCCCTGGCTGACCAGTACCGCCCGGTCGACACCGAAGATCCGGTGGGCGCGGCTGCAGGAGTCCCAGGTGTCGAAGCCCGCGTAGTCGCTGACGATCTTCCGGGCCGGGACGCCGTGGCGCAGCAGGTAGGCGCGCATCGCGTCCGGCTCGTCGTAGTCGTGCCGGCTGTTGTCGCCGGTGACCAGGACCGCGCGGACCGTGCCACGGTCGTAGAGCTCGGCCGCCGCGTCCAGCCGGTGGGCGAGGTACGGGGACGGCTCGCCGTTCCACAGGCCCGCGCCGAAGACGATGGCGACCGGCGCGGCGGGCGTGTCGGCGACGGTGCGCACCCGGGGACCTCCGGTGGCGTTCATCCACGTCGCGGGCGCCAGGGCGAGCACCGTCGCGGCCACCGACACCTGGTACGCGCGGCGCCATCCGCGCCGGGTCCGCGGCAGCCGCACACGGCACACCCCGCCCCGTATCCGCCGCATCAGCGCGCGCATCCGCCGCCCCCGTCCCCGATCGCATCCGATCACGTCCGGTCGTGATCGATCCTGCAGGCTGCGACGCCCACCGGCCGATGATGGTTGCACCGGGGGCCCGACCGGTGAGGGACGCCACGGGTCCGGCCGGTGAGGGTCGCCACGGGTCCGGCCGGTGAGGGTCGCCAGGGGCCTGGCATCGTGGCACGAGAAGCACCGAGCCCGGAGAGGAACGCGCCACCATGACCACCGAGCCCGAGCGGCTGCCGTTCTTCGTCTACGGAACGCTGCGTCCCGGCCAGGCCAATCACGCCCGCACCCTGCGCGGCCGCACCGCGCGCGAGGAGCCGGCCCGGATCGGTGGCGCGCTGCTCTACGACGGCCCCGGATACCCCTACGCCGTCACCGGGCCCCCGGACGCGGTGGTGTACGGCGCTCTCGTACTGCCCCGCGACGCCGACTACGACGAGGTGTGCGCGACGCTGGACCGGCTGGAGGACTACGCCCCCGGTGACCCGCACAACCTCTACGAGCGGGTGGTCACCGAAGCCGAGTGCCCGGACGGCAGGACCGTACGGGCCTGGGTCTACCTGGCCGCCGAGCCGCTCGCCGCCCGGCTGCGCGCCACCGGCACCCCCATCGACGGCGGTGACTGGCTGCGCGGCACGGCGGCGCACTCCCGGTAGCCGCGCGCATTCCCCGTAGCCGCGGCGCAATCCCCGTGGCCGGGGGACGGTGCCGCCCCGACGCCACCGGGGGTGGGTGCCGCCCCGACGCCCCCGGCCGCACCGCGGATAGCCTGGACGAACAACTCCTCCCGGACCGGCAGTCGCTCCGGGCCGACGGTTCCTCCGGGGCCGACGGCCCGCGCGTACCGGGCCGCTTTCCGTACCGCAGAACAGGTGTGACCGCGTGGCTTCCTCCCCGTCCCTCCCCCCGTCCGCTCCCGCCGCCGCGACCGCTCCCGGTCCGTGGCCCAAGGCGGAGCTGCATCTGCACATCGAGGGCACGCTGGAACCCGAGCTGGCCTTCGCGCTCGCCGAGCGCAACGGCGTCACCCTGCCGTACGCCACCGAGGACGAGCTGCGCCGCGCCTACTCCTTCGCCGACCTGCAGTCCTTCCTGAACCTCTACTACGCGCTGATGGCCGTACTGCGCACCGAGGACGACTTCGCCGACCTCGCGGACGCCTACCTCGCCCGCGCCAAGGAACAGGGCGTACGCCACGCCGAGATCTTCTTCGACCCGCAGGCGCACACCTCCCGCGGCGTCCCGGTCGGCACGGTGATCGACGGGCTGGCCCGCGCGCTGGACCGCGCCCAGGAGACCTACGGCATCAGCACCCGCCTGATCATGTGCTTCCTGCGCGACGAGAGCGCCGAATCGGCCCTGGCCACCTTCGAGGCGGCCCGCCCGTACCTGCACCGGATCACCGCCGTCGGCCTGGACTCGGCCGAGGTCGGGCACCCGCCGGCCAAGTTCAAGGAGGTCTTCGCGCTGGCCCGCGAGGCCGGGCTCCGGTGTGTGGCGCACGCGGGGGAGGAGGGGCCCGCCGCGTATGTGTGGGAGGCCCTGGACGTCCTCGGGGTGGACCGGATCGACCACGGCGTGCGCTGCATGGAGGACGAGCGGCTGGTGGCCCGTCTGGCGGCGGAGCAGGTGCCGCTGACGGTCTGCCCGCTGTCGAACGTGCGGCTGCGGGTCATCGACGACCTCGCCGACCACCCGCTGCCTGCGATGCTGGACGCCGGGCTGCTGGTGACCGTCAACTCCGATGACCCGGCCTACTTCGGCGGCTACGCGGACGACAACTTCACCGCCGTACGCGACGCCCTCGGCTTCGACGCGGAGACCCTGCGCACCCTCGCCCGCAACTCCTTCCGGGCGTCCTTCCTCGACGAGGCGACGCGCGAGCGGTATCTGGCGGAGGTCGACGCGCACGCGACGGGCGCGTAACGGGCCGGCGCACACCGAAACGGCGCAGGTCACAGGTGGCACACAGCCGCCGCACGCACACTCGGGGCGGCCCCGGCGGCAGCCCTACGGAACACGGAGTTACCCGCGGGGAAACGGCACCGCAACGACCGGGTGCCACGCTCGGGCCATGACGGCGCCGATACCGCATTCGTCCTCCCACCGGTCTCCCACTGCCGCCGGGCCGCTCGGCGCGGGCGATCTCGCCGCCGAGATCACCGCCCAGCTCAGCACCCGGCTGTGCCGCGTCCGGCTGCGCGGCCGCCGCCACCCGGGGGCGGCCGCGCCGACCCTCGTCGCCGTGGCCCACGGCAGCCGCGACCCCCGTGCGCTGCCCGCCGTCCACGCCCTGCTCGACCGGGTCCGCGCGCTCCGCCCCGGCCTGCCCGTGCGGCTCGGCAACATCGAGCTCGACCGGCCGCTGCTCGCCGACACGCTCGCGGAGCTGCACGGCGAGGCCGTCCTCGTACCGCTGCTTTTCGGCCATGGCTACCACGTCACCCACGATCTGCCCGCCGCGCTGGCGGCCGCCCCTCATCTGACGGGCCGGATCGCCGAGCCCCTGGGCCCGCACCCGCTGCTCGCCGAGGCGCTGCACGGACGCCTGCTGGAGGCCGGATTCGCCGCCGGCCGGGGGAGCACGGCCGTGGTCCTGGCCGCCGCCGGCTCCCGGGCGGCGCGTTCCACCCAGGACACCGAGCACATCGCGCGGCTGCTCTCCGAGCGGCTCGGCGGCCTCCCCGTCCTGCCCGCCTACGCGTCCGCCGCCGCCCCCACCGTTGCCGAGGCCGTCCGGGAGCTGACCGCCCGCGGCCACGACCGGATCGCCGTCGCCGGCTGCTTCACCGCGCCCGGCCGCTTCGCCACCCAGTGCGCGGCGGCCGCCCCGGGCGTCGCCGCCGAGCCCCTGGCCGACCACCCCGCATTGGCCCGTCTGGTGCTGCACCGCTACGACCAGGCGCTCCTCGCGCGTACCGGATCCGGCTCCGAGAGCCCCAGGGCGGCTACCGTCGCTGTATGACGGGCACACCACCCGGGACACCACCGGGCGCACGACCGACCATCCCCGGCTACACCGCGGCCGACACCGAGCGCTGGGTCCCCGAACCCGACAAACGGCCGGGCCGCACCGCCTTCCAGCGCGACCGCGCCCGGGTTCTCCACTCCGCCGCGCTGCGCAGGCTCGCCGGCAAGACCCAGGTCGTCACCCCGGGCGCGCACACCCACGCCTGGGACGCCACTCCGCGCACCCGGCTGACCCACTCCCTGGAGTGCGCCCAGGTCGGCCGGGAACTCGGCGCCGCCCTGGGCTGCGATGCGGATCTGGTCGAGACCGCCTGTCTGGCGCACGATCTCGGCCACCCGCCCTTCGGGCACAACGGTGAGCAGATCCTCAACGAAGTCGCCGCGCCCTGCGGCGGCTTCGAGGGCAACGCCCAGTCGCTGCGGCTGCTGGCCCGTTTGGAGCCCAAGCGGTTCGTGCCCGCCCCGGGCGGCGGGGCGCTCAGCGTCGGACTGAACCTCTCCCGCGCCGCCCTCGACGCCGCCACCAAGTACCCCTGGCCGCGCGGCGGGCACCCCACCGACCCCGCCTCGGTGAAGTTCGGGGTCTACGCGGACGACCTGCCGGTGTTCGAGTGGCTCCGGCAGGGCGCGCCCGACGGGGCGCAGAGCTTCGAGGCGCAGGTCATGGACTGGTCCGACGATGTGGCGTACTCGGTGCACGACGTGGAGGACGGGCTGCACGCCGGGCACCTCGACCCCAACGTCCTGCTCGCCGACGCCGAGCGCGCCGAGATCTTCGCGGTCGCCGGTGAGCGCTATGCGCCCGGCGCCGGACCCGAGGAGCTGGCCGCGGCACTGGACCGCCTCCTGGAGCAGGAGTGGTGGCCGCACGGCTACGACGGCTCGGCGCTCGCCCAGGCCCGCCTCAAGGACGCCACCAGTCAGCTGATCGGCCGCTTCTGCCTGGCGGCCGAGGGCGCGACCCGGGCGCAGTGGGGGAGCGGGCGGCTGACCAGGTACGGGGCCGAGCTGGTGGTTCCGGCCGAAACGCGGCTGGAATGCGCCGTTTTGAAAGCGGTCGCCGACCGGTACGTCATGCAGCGCCCCGACCAGGAGGCGCTCCGGGCCGACCAGCGCGTCGTGATCGCCGAACTCGCCGAGGCGTTGCTCGCCCGCGCCCCGGACGGCCTTGATCCGCAGTTCCGTTCGCTCTTCGACGCGGCCCCCGACGACACCGCCCGTATGCGCGCCGTCGTCGACCAGATCGCGTCCCTGACGGACACCTCGGCCCGCTCGCTGCACGCCCGTCTCACCCGACGCCCTGGTTACGTAGGGGACAACCGGGGGTGACCCTAGGGGGGAAGCCCCTCTTCCCCCCTCACGCTCCGTGCGGGACGCTCGAAGCCGACCGTTCTCGAAGTCGATCGTTTTCGAACGGGGAACCCCGACAGGACCGAACGGGAACCCCGACCACACCACACACATCTACGGGGGAAGCAACCGGCAACTACGGGGGAAGCAGACCGGGGGTACATCGGGGGCGTTTACGGACGCGGACGCGGACGTACGGCACCGCAACGAGGAGGAAGCAAGTGGTCGACGCACACCAGACGTTCGTCATCGTCGGGGGTGGCCTGGCCGGAGCGAAGGCCGCGGAGACGCTCCGCTCGGAAGGCTTCACCGGCCGGGTGATCCTCATCTGCGACGAGCGCGACCACCCCTACGAGCGGCCTCCGCTGTCCAAGGGGTACCTGCTCGGCAAGGACGAGCGCGACAGCGTCTTCGTCCATGAGCCCGCCTGGTACGCCAAGGCGCACATCGAGCTCCACCTTGGCCAGCCCGCCGTCCACCTGGACCCCGCGGCCAAGACCGTACGCCTCGGGGACGGCACCCTGATCGCCTACGACAAGCTGCTGCTGGCCACCGGCGCCGAGCCGCGCCGCCTGGACATCCCCGGCACCGGCCTGGCCGGCGTGCACCATCTGCGCCGCCTCGCGCACGCCGAACGGCTGCGCGGCGTCCTGGCCTCCCTCGGCCGGGAGAACGGACACCTCGTCATCGCCGGCGCCGGCTGGATCGGCCTGGAGGTCGCCGCCGCCGCGCGCACCTACGGCGCCGAGGTCACCGTCATCGAGACCGCCCCGACCCCGCTGCACGGCGTCCTCGGCCCCGAACTCGGCGGCATGTTCACCGAACTGCACCGCGAACACGGCGTCCGCTTCCACTTCGGCGCCCGCCTCACCGAGATCGTCGGCCAGGACGGCATGGTGCTCGCGGTGCGCACCGACGACGGCGAGGAGCACCCCGCCCACGACGTGCTCGCCGCGATCGGCGCCGCCCCGCGCACCGCCCTCGCCGAACAGGCCGGTCTGGACCTGGTCGACCGCGGCGCCGGCGGCGGCATCGCGGTGGACTCCGCGCTGCGCACCTCCGACCCGTACATCTACGCCGCCGGCGACGTGGCCGCCGCCGACCACCCCCTGCTGGACACCCGCCTGCGCGTCGAGCACTGGGCCAACGCCCTCAACGGCGGCCCGGCCGCCGCCCGCGCCATGCTCGGCCAGGACACCAGCTTCGACCGCATCCCGTACTTCTTCTCCGACCAGTACGACCTCGGCATGGAGTACTCCGGCTACGCCCCGCCCGGCTCGTACACCCAGGTGGTCTGCCGCGGCGACGTCGCCAAACGGGAGTTCATCGCCTTCTGGCTCGGCGCGGACGGCCGGCTGCTCGCCGGGATGAACGTCAACGTCTGGGACGTCGCCGAGACCGTCCAGCAACTGATCCGCTCCGGCGCCCCGTTGGAGGCCGGCGCGCTGGCCGATCCGGAGGTTCCGCTGGAGTCGCTGCTCCCGTAGCGTGCGGCCATGACGCAGAGCCCCACTGGTCCCGCCGGTCACACGGATCCCGCCGACCACGCCGACCACGCCGACCACGCCGACCACGCCGGCCGCGCTGGAAGCGCCGCCTCGGACCTCGTCACCTTCGACGACGTCCGAGACGCCGCCCGGCGGCTGGCGGGCGTGGCACACCGCACACCGGTGCTGCGCTCGCGCACCCTCGACGCCCTGGTCGGCGCCGAGGTCCACCTCAAGTGCGAGAACTTCCAGCGCGTCGGCGCCTTCAAGTTCCGCGGCGCCTACAACGCCGTCTCCCGGCTGGCACCCGAGCAGCTGGCCCGCGGCGTCGTCGCCTACTCCTCCGGCAACCACGCCCAGGCCGTCGCGCTCGCCGCCCGGGAACTCGGCAGCCACGCCGTCATCGTGATGCCCGAGGACGCCCCGCGGTCCAAGGCCGAGGCCACCGCCGGATACGGCGCCGAGATCGTCCGCTACGACCGCTACACGGGTGACCGCGCCGCCCTCGGCCGCCGGCTCGCCGAGGAGCGCGGTCTGGCCCTCATCCCGCCGTACGACCATCCGCACGTCATCGCCGGCCAGGGCACCGCGGCGCTGGAGCTGATCGAGGAGACCGGCCCGCTCGACGCGCTGCTGGTCCCGGTCGGCGGCGGCGGGCTGATGGCCGGCTCGGCCCTCGCCGCCACGGCTCTGGCGCCCGGCATCCGCATGATCGGCGTCGAGCCGGAGGCCGGCGACGACACCCGCCGCTCCCTGGCCGCCGGCCACCCCGTCACCATCCCCGTCCCGCGCACCATCGCCGACGGCCAGGCCGTCGAGAGCCCCGGCGCCCTGACCTTCGCCGTCAACCTCCGGCTCGTGGACTCGGTCGTGCTGGTCGGCGACGACGAGATCCGCGGTGCCATGAAGTTCGCCTTCGAACGCCTCAAGATCGTCACCGAGCCCAGCGGCGCCAGCGGCCTGGCCGCCCTGCTGGCCGGCCGCGTCGCCCCCCTTCCCCCACGCATCGGCGTGATCGTCTCTGGCGGCAACATCGGCCTGGAACGCTTCGTGGAGCTGTTGGGGTGAGCGGGGCCGAGGACGCGCCGCCGCCGGGCCGCCGCCGCGCCGCCGCGCCGCCGGGGTCGCCCGGCGGCGGCCTGCGGCCGGGACTGTCCGACCCCGGCCGTAGAATTCACGCGTGGCAGGCAGGATCAACGATGACGATGTGAAGGCGGTACGGGACGCGGTCCCGATCGACGCCGTCGTGTCCGAGTACCTCCAGCTCCGCAACGCCGGCGGCGGCAACCTCAAGGGGCTGTGCCCCTTCCACGACGAGAAGTCCCCGTCCTTCCACGTCAGCCCCGCCAAGGGCCTCTACCACTGCTTCGGCTGCCAGGAGGGCGGCGACACCGTCGACTTCATCATGAAGATCGACCACCTCTCCTTCGCCGAGACCATCGAGCGCCTCGCCTCCCAGGCCGGCATCACCCTGCGCTACGAGGAGGGCGGCTACACCCCCGGCCGCCAGCAGGGAGAGCGCACCCGCCTGGTGGAGGCCCACAAGGCCGCCGCGCAGTTCTACGTCGAGCAGCTGGACGGCCCCGAGGCCGAGATCGCCCGGAAGTTCCTCGCCGAGCGCGGCTTCGACCAGGCCGCCGCCCAGCACTTCGGCGTCGGCTACAGCCCGGCCGGCTGGGACCACCTCACCCGCTTCCTGCGCGGCCGCCGCTTCAGCGACCAGGAACTCGTCCTCTCCGGCCTCTCCCAGGAGGGCCGCCGCGGCCCCATCGACCGCTTCCGCGGCCGCCTGATGTGGCCGATCCGCGACATCGCCGGCGAGGTCGTCGGGTTCGGCGCCCGCAAGCTCCGCGACGACGACAACGGCCCCAAGTACCTCAACACCCCCGAGACCCCCCTCTACCGCAAGTCCCAGGTCCTCTACGGCATCGACCTCGCCAAGAAGGAGATCGCCAGGACCAACCGCGCGGTGGTCGTCGAGGGCTACACCGACGTCATGGCCTGCCATCTGGCCGGCGTCACCACCGCCATCGCCACCTGCGGCACGTCCTTCGGCGAGGGCCACATCAAGATCCTCCGCCGGCTGCTCATGGACAACTCCGGCTCCGAGGTCGTCTTCACCTTCGACGGCGACGCCGCAGGTCAGAAGGCCGCCCTGCGCGCCTTCGAAGACGACCAGAAGTTCGCCGCGGAGACCTCCATCGCCATCACCCCCGGCGGTATGGACCCCTGCGACCTGCGGCTCGCCAAGGGCGACCAGGCCGTCGCCGACCTCGTCGAGTCCCGCACCCCGCTCTTCGAGTTCGCCCTGCGCCATGTCGTCTCGCGCCACAACCTCGACACCACGGTCGGCCGCGCCGCCGCCCTCGACGAGGCCGCGCCGATCGTCGCCCACATCAAGAACAGCTCCATCCAGCACGAATCCGCCGTCCAGCTCGCCGGCATGCTCGGCATCCTCGACACCCAGTTCGTCGTCCGCCGGGTCGGCCAGCTCGCCCGCTGGGCCCGCGAGCGCGGTCGCGACGGCGCCGGCCCCGACCAGGGCCGCCAGCAGCGCCGCGGCCCGGCCCCCGGGCCCGAGCAGCCCGGCCCCGCACCCGGCCCGCGCGGCCCGGCGCTCAACCTCCGCAGCCCCGCCCACCGCGTCGAGCGGGAGCTGCTCAAGCTCGCCCTGCAGCGCCCCGACCTGGTCTCCCCGGCCTTCGACGCCTACGGGGCCGACGAGTTCACCGCGCCGCCGTACGCCGTGGTCCGCCAGTGCATCGAGGACGCCGGCGGGGCGACCGCCGGCGCCGCCGACAGCGGGTACGTCCCCCGGGTGCGCGAGGTCGCCCCCGACGACACCGTCCGCGCCATGATCACCGAGCTCGCCGTCGAACCGCTGCACACCCGCCGCGAGCCCGACGAGGCCTACGCCGGCGTCCAGTTGGTCGCCGTCCGCCTGGCCGCCGTCAACCAGCGCGTCACGGAGATCCGCGGCACCCTCCAGCGCCTCGGCCCCCGCGCCGACCCCGAGCACCTGGCCGCCGTACAGAACGAACTGTGGGTCCTCCAGCAGTACGGCCAGTCCCTCCGCGAACGCGGCTACGCGGCGCTGTAGGTCTCCGCACGCGGCGCCGCCGTACGCTTTCCGGCCCGACCCGACCCGCTCCCGACCCCTGCGGCAACACCCCGCAGTAGCCGTCCGGTCACGGATCGGACTCAAAAAGTGGTCGCACGCCCCTCGTGGCGGGAGTGTGTCGTACTCCACACTGAGAAGCGGTGCCTGAGTCCTCGGAGCGCGGCGGGTCCGGTCGTACGCCACCGGAATCCCCCGCGGAACCGCTCTTGACGTACGGGACGGGAGGCGGCTCGGCCGCTACCGTGCCCGACCTTTCTGCCGCCTCAGCTGCGATCACCCTGGAGGTCGCCCCCGTGCAGACCCAGACCCTCGCCGATGCGCCGACCGCCGCGGAGCCGGCCACGGAGCCGGCCGCGGCCCCGGCCGCCGAGCCGCAGAGGGAGCCGGCCCTGGAACCGGTCACCGTGCCGCAGCAGGCCGAGCCTCCCGCTGCCGAGATGTACCTCGGGGAGACCGCCCCTGAACCGGGAACGGAACCGGAACCGGAAGCGGAACAAGAACCGGAACGGGAACGGGAGCCGGGACCGGCGCTGGAACGGGAGCCGGCACCCTCGCCCCGCCCCGACGCCGGCAGCGGCCCGTCATCCGACCTCTTCCGCCAGTACCTCCGCGAGATCGGCCGGATACCGCTGCTCACCGCAGCCGAGGAGGTCGAACTCGCCCGCCGGGTGGAGGCCGGCCTCTTCGCCGAGGAGAAGCTCACCAGCACCCCCGACCTGTCATCCCAACTCGCCTACGATCTCGACAAGTTGGTGGTCCTGGGCCGGATGGCCAAACGCCGCCTGATCGAGGCCAACCTCCGCCTGGTGGTCTCCGTCGCCAAGCGCTACGTCGGCCGCGGACTGACCATGCTCGACCTCGTCCAAGAGGGAAACCTCGGACTGATCCGCGCCGTCGAGAAGTTCGACTACGCCCGCGGCTACAAGTTCTCCACCTACGCCACGTGGTGGATCCGCCAGGCGATGTCACGCGCCCTCGCCGACCAGGCCAGGACCATCCGCGTCCCGGTCCATGTCGTCGAGCTGATCAACCGCGTGGTGCGCGTCCAGCGCCGGATGCTCCAGGAGCGCGGCTACGAACCGACGCCCGAGGAGGTCGCCGCCCACCTCGACCTGACCGAGGAACGCGTCAGCGAGGTGCTGCGCCTGGCGCAGGAGCCGGTCTCGCTGCACGCTCCCGTCGGCGAGGAGGAGGACGTCGCCCTCGGCGACCTCATCGAGGACGGCGACGCCGCCTCACCCGTCGAGTCCGCCGCGTTCCTGCTGCTGCGCGAGCACCTCGACGCGGTCCTGTCCACCCTCGGAGAACGCGAACGCAAGGTCGTCCAGCTCCGCTACGGCCTGGCCGACGGCCGCCCCCGCACGCTGGAGGAGATCGGCCGGATCTTCGGGGTCACCCGCGAACGGATACGGCAGATCGAGTCCAAGACCCTCAACAAACTCCGCGACCACGCCTTCGCCGACCAGCTCCGCGGCTATCTCGACTAGAGCCGGCCACCGGGAATACCACCCGACGCCACCCCGTTGTGGCCCCGCAGGGGGCGCTCGCATCCCCTACGGGATCCGTTCGCCCCGCCCCTAAGGTGCGCCGTCACGCCTCCCGCTGGAACGCCCCCGGATGGGCCTCGTCGCGCACCGCCGCGTACTGCTGGCGCACGGCCTGCCCGACCGGCAGCTCCTCGCCCGGGTCGAAGATCTGGCTCGCGGCGGCCGGCCACTGCGGTGGATCGACCCAGGCCGTCCCGCCGCCCGGATGGGCCGGTGCTCCGGCGGCCGGCGTGAGCGTGCCGTGCGCGACCCCCCACGCCCAGGCCGCCTGCCGCGCCGCGCCCAGCGCCGCGTACTCCGCCGGCTGCGGCACCACGACCTGCACCCCGAACAGCCCCGGGGCGACCGCCTGCACCGCGCCCAGCTCCGCCGCCGCGCCCAGCAGGAACACCCGGCGCACCGCCACGCCCCGCCCGCGCAGCACATCCAGCGCGTCGGCGAGGCCGCAGAGCATGCCCTCCACGGCCGCCCGCGCCAGATGCTCCGGCTTCATGCTCTCCCGCCGCATCCCGTGCAACGACCCGGCGGTGTGCGGCAGATGAGGCGTCCGCTCGCCCTCCAGATAGGGCAGCAGCACCATGCCGTACGCACCGGGCGACGACTTCAGCGCCAGATCGGACACGCCCTCCAGGTCCGTCCCCAGCATCTCCGCCGCGCCGCGCAGCACCCGCACCGCGTTGCTGGTGTGCACCACCGGCAGATGCCGTCCGGTGGCGTCGGCGAACGAGGTGATCGTGCCGCTCGGGTCGGCCAGCGCCTCATGGTGGATCCCGAACACCGACCCCGAGGCGCCCAGCGACACCACGGCGTCACCCTCTCCGACGCCGAGCCCGAACGCCGCCGCCATCGTCTCGCCCGTGCCCGCGGAGATCAGCAGCCCTTCCGGGGTGAAGCCGGCGGTCCCGGAGGGGCCCAGCACCTCCGGCAGCCGTACCTGGTGCCCGAGCGCCAGCTCCACGAGATCCGGCCGGTACGACGCGCTCGCCGCCGACCAGAAGCCGGTCGCCGAGGCCCCGCCCCGGTCCGTGGTGCGTCGCGCGGGCCGCCCCAGCAGCTGCCAGGCCAGCCAGTCGTGCGGCTGCATGACCTCCGCTATCCGGGCCGCGTTCGCCGGCTCCGTGCGCGCCAGCCAGCGCAGCTTGGTCACCAGGTGCGCGGCCTGCGGCACCGCCCCGACGGCCTGCGCCCATGCGGCACGCCCGCCCAGCGAGTCGACCAGGTCCGCGGCCGCGCTCTGCGCCCGCTTGTCGTTGCCCAGCAGCGCCGGTCGTACGAGGTTGCCGTCGGCGTCCAGCGCCAGCAGCCCGTGCTGCTGCGCCGAGACGCCGATGGCCTGTACGCCTTCGAGCAGCCCGTTGCCGGCCGCCTCGCCGAGTGACATCAGCCACGCCTGCGGATCGACCTCGGGCCCCTTCTCGACGGGGTGCGGGGCATACCCCCGTCTGATGACGGCACCCGTTTCCGCATCGCAGACGACGATGCGTGTGCTCTCGGACGAACTGTCCAATCCGGCGACTATCCCCATGGCCCCAGATGATGCCTCATGAGACGCATAAGGAGAGAGTCAGGGTTTGCCCGGGAGGGGCGGCCTCGGGTCCCTTCCGGCATCCCCCCGACCCGCTCCCCGGGCATTCCCTCAGGTCATCCCCCTGAGCCGCTCCTCGGGGATCTTCCCCCGGTCATCCTCCGAACCGTCCGGCTCAGGTGTTGCTGGTTCCCCAGTCGTCCTCGTCGGCGCCGCGCTGCTCCCGCAGGGAGCGGACCCGGTCGGTGACGGCACCGGGCAGCCGGTCCCCGACCTTGGCGGAAACCGTTCCGAACGCCTTGGTCGCCGCGTCGCGCCCGGTCAGGGCGACGGACTCGGCACTGTTGCGGACCGCCGGGTTCTGCGCGACCCGCTGGGCGGCCTTGCGGAGCTGCTCGTACCGCTCGCGGCCGGCTCGTGCGCCGAGCACGTACCCCGTGGCCAGTCCCGCGATGAACGTGAGCCGGTAGCGCATCGCTCCACCTTTCCCTCTGTCGGTCCCGTCCGGTGCCACCACGCACCGGTACGCCGGGCTGTGCCGCGCCCCTACCCTCCGGGGCCGGAGATCACCCGAGGTGACCTGAGGCGATACCGATTGGCGGAGCACCCCCCTGCTTGCGCTAATGTATGTGTCGCAGCGAGCGCGCGCCGTCCGGAGGCCCGGACAGCGGTGCATTCGAGGCACACAGAGCAATCCCCTGTAGCTCAATTGGCAGAGCAGCCGGCTGTTAACCGGCAGGTTACTGGTTCGAGTCCAGTCGGGGGAGCTCGGTCCCCTGTAGCTCAATTGGCAGAGCATTCGGCTGTTAACCGGAGGGTTACTGGTTCGAGTCCAGTCGGGGGAGCAGAGAGAACGAGGACCCCGCAAGGGGTCCTTTTTCTTGTGTCGTGGAACCGAACCCCGGGTGATCGAAGTCCTCTTGGGCGTCCGATGTCGCGCGACGGCAGCCCTCACGGGCAGCAGATCGTATGAGCGGCTATGCTGCGGCAGACGGCGCGCACAAATGTGCGCGACGCGCCGTGGGGGGCGGTAGCTCAGCCGGTTAGAGCAGCGGACTCATAATCCGTCGGCCGTGGGTTCGAGTCCCACCCGCCCCACCACAGCTCCCAGGGCGAAGATCCTTTCTACCTGGTGCAACGTGAGAACGGGAGCCACCACCAGAGTGTGGTGGCTCCCGTTCATCCGTTCAGATCAAGATCCAGGGGCCCGCCGGGAGCCCGGAGGACGTCGAACGTGTCGCGGGGCCCTGTGCGCCCTCCGGGACGAATCCTGATCTTGCGGCGTGACCCTCGCCCCTCCGGGCGACTGGCGCGTGCTTCCCGTGACTGTCAGCCGACCGGCACGGTCACGGTGCGGATCTCGCTGGACGGCGAGTAGTTCCCGGCCGCGTCATAGGTGCGGGCGCGGTATTCGTAGCTGCGCCCGTCGGCGGGCAGCGGGTCGCAGACGGTGGCCGTGGCGGTGTCGAGGCGCGGGTCGTAGCCCTTGTGCAGGACGGCCGACCAGGTCTCCGTCCCCGCCTCGCGGCGCTCGATCTCCAGGCCGGTGAAGTCACGGATCGGGGCCGGCGTGCTGTCGGTGACGGTCGCCTGGACGCCGGTCGCGCAGGAGCCCAGGGTCAGCTCGGGGGCGTAGGCGGGGGCGATGCCGTCGGGTATCTCGAGCCAGAGCTCATTGGTGGCGTTGGCGCTGAGCCCGTTCGGGTTGTAGGTGGTGGTGCCGCCGTCGTTGGTGACGAGGACGCGGTAGTGGCCCCACTCGCCGTCGGCGACGACCGGCTCGGTGGTCCAGGTGTTGCCCTTGGTGGTGCCGAGCGGGACCCAGACCCAGTAGCCGTCCACCTTGTCGTTGCTCAGGACCGTGTAGTGGTCGAAGTGCGGCTCGGTGTTCAGGGGCCACTTCAGCGTGACCTTGCCGGTCGCCTTGTCGTACGTGCCCGTCAGCTCGGTCACCACGGGCAGCGGGCGCACGATGGTGTCGGTGCTGCCCGACGAGGTGTTGCCCGCCTTGTCCTTGGCGCGGACCTCGTAGTAGTAGGGCGTGCGGTCGTCGGGGTTCACGAGGGGGTCGGTGTGGCTGCGGGCGGTGGTCGTGGTGACCTGCGTCCAGGTGCTGGAGCCCACGGGCCGCCGGTAGAGGGCGTAACTCGCGAGGTCCATCTCCTTGTTGGCGGACCAGGAGACGGTCGTCCTGCGGGTCGTGGTGTCGTAGGCGGTCTGCACGCCGGTGGGGGCGAGTGGCTTCGTCGTGTCGTACGTGGCCGAAGTCCGGGGCGCGTACGTGTACTTGACCTTCGCGGCGCCGCTCCAGTTCACGTAGTCGACGCGGAGGGTGTGCTTGCCGGAGGGGACGGTGAGGTTGACGCTCTGGGAGCGGGCGGTGTCACCGGTGCCCTTCCACAGGTCGATCTTGCGGACCCCGTCCAGGTAGACGCGGACGCCGTCGGTGGCGGAGGCGGTGAACGTGAAGGGGCCGCCGGAGCCGAAGTCGCGGGTCACCGACCAGCGGACACCGAAGTCGTTCGACGGCATGCCGGAGACCGGGGCGCCGGACCAGCTCTGGTCGATGGCGCTGTCGCAGTCGGTCTTCACCGGGGAGCCGGAGAACGAGGTGTTGTTGTAGAACGTCCGCTTGTAGACGTTGGTGGAGCAGGTGACGTCGGCGGCTGCCGCCTGCGGGGCGGCGGCCAGCAGGCTGCCGAGGACGACGGCGGACATGACGCCACCGGTCCGGGCGACGACGAGTCTCTTCTGGTGCACGGGGACCTTTCGCGCTGTGCGGGTCAAGACATACAGCGCGGAGACTCGTGAGGTGGGAAGAAGGTTGCACGGTGCGCGGAGGGCGTGGTGCGCGCAGGACGTGCGGGGCTCGGAGGCGATCGCGGCGCGTCGTACGCGGGTAAATGCCTGGACGTCTGCGAGCGACCGCGCCTAGGGTGGGCGCACGCCCGTGATCACAGAGAAGGAGGCGAGAGCGATGTCCACCACAACAGCCGTGCGCTCCCGCCCTGTCCACCGGGCGTCCCAGGTCTGATCCGGGAGCGCGTCACTCTCCCGAAGGATCGCCTCACCCATGACTGAACTGGTCGTCCGTCCGCTCACCGCGGGCGAGACTCCCCTCTTCGCCTCCCTGCCCGACCCGGGAATCGTCGGCCCCGCCGTCCTCGGCGACACCTACGGCATGATCGCCGACGGTGGCCGGTACCGGCCCGAATGGACCTGGGTCGCGCTGCGCGACGGTGTCGTCGTCGCCCGCGCGGCCTGGTGGGGCAAGCCCGGGGACGAAAAGCCCATCGCCCTCGACTGGTTCGACTTCACCGACGCCGAGGCCGCCGTCCAACTGCTGCGCACCGCGCCTCTTCAGGCCGAGTACAGCCTGCTGCTGCCGTCCGGCTGGCGCGAGCGGCCGGACGTGCGGGCCGCGGCCGAGGCCCGGATGGCCGCGGCCGAGGCGGGCGGCCTCCGGAAACTCGTCGAGCGCTACCGCTACACCTGGACCTCCGCCTGCCCGCTCCCCGAGCGCACCGGGCGTCTGGAGTACCGGCCGGAGCCGGACGACGATGTCGTCCGGGGCGTGCTGCGCCGTATCCAGGAAGGCTCCTTGGACGCCCACGACCGGCACGAGATCGCCGAGTACGGCAGGGACGGGGCCGCCGAGGAACTCCTCGGCATCCTCAGCTGGATGCCTTCCCCACGGGACTGGTGGCGCCTGGCCTACACCCCGGCCGGCGACGTGGCGGGCATCCATGTCCCCGTCCGCCACACGGCCGGCCCGTGCATCGGATTCATCGGCGTCGTCCCCGAGCAGCGCGGCCACGGCTACGCCTATGACCTGCTGGTGGAGTGCACACAGGACCTGGTGGCGCGGGGCGCGACGCGCATCGCGGCCGCCACCGACCAGGGCAACTTCCCGATGGCGGCGCATTTCGCGACGGCGGGTTACCCGATCAGCGAGGAGCGCGTCGACTTCGTCCGACCGTCCGCGGCGGACGGCCGCTGACAGTCCGCCCGGAGCCGGTGGTCGGGCGGCGACACGCCGGCATGCCGCTCCGGGCGAAGGCGAGCCCACCCAGGAAGAACGGAGCCGTCACGCGAGGGTCACGCCACTTCAACGCCGCAGTCATGGCCGCCCTTCCACGCTGGACGTATCTACGGCTTCAAGAGAAGAGGAGGCGCAGTGATGACAAGCATCCGCAAGCGTCTTCCGCACGTGGTCGGAGCGTCAGTCATGGCGGCTGCGCTCGCCGGAACGATGGGAGCGATAGGGGCGACGGGCGCTGAAACAGCGACTGCGAAAGCTCCGACACAGTCGACACAGGAGGCGCCGACAGCGCCTGATGTCCTGTGCGTCAGCAAGGTCACCGGCAAGATCATCAATGTCGCTCCGGGCTCGGTCAGGCTGCTGTGCGTCCGTGGCAAGGGCGGCGGTGGCGGCGGAGGCGGCGGGGGCGGCGGCGGGGGCGGCGGCACCAGCACCACCACGACGACCGGCGCCAGCACCACCACCGGCGCAACCACGACGACCGGCGCCCAGACCACCACCGGCGCCCAGTCCACCACCGTCTCCCAGACCGTCACCGGTGCCCAGTCCACCACCGTCACCCAGACCACCGGCGAGCGCACCACCGTGTCCCAGGAGATCGGCGGCACCATCGGCAACCAGACCACCACCGTGTCCCAGGAAATCGGCGGCACCACGACCACCACCGGTGGCACCAAGGCCGGCGCTGATCAAGGTGGAGCCGCTCCGGCTGCGCCCGCTGCTCCGGCTGCTCCGGCTGCTCCCGCTGCGCCCGCTGCTCCGGCCGCTCCGGCTGCTCCCGCTGGAGGTGCTGGGGGTGCCGGCGGCTGAGCGAAGGACGTCAGCAGAGGCGGCCAGGCCAACAACGACCGAGGCAGGTCACACGCTCGGCAGAGCTCTCGGCTCATGCTGACGGGCGGACGCAATCCTCCTACCCGGGAGCGCCGTTCACCGTCCGCGGGACGGTGGATCCCGACCCCCCGCGATCCCTCTGGCGGTTCGTGCCCACCACCGGCCGATTCCGCCGGAGGACCGCGTCCGTCGGCTCTGTCGGCTCCGTCGGCGTACGGCGTGTCAGATGGTCACGCGCCGGTCCGCAGCACGGCTGCCGGGGCCCTTGCTCCGGGGTAGTCGTGCCGTGATGCGGTCCCACGCGGCCGCCATCCTCGACCCACCCCATTTCAGGGCGTTCGTCGGCAGGAAGACCATGTCAGAGGCGATCATCGCCAGCGAGAAGAACGGCAGGCCGCAGACCACCGCGATGGTCGCGTGTTCGGTGATCAAGATCGCGAGCAGCGCATTCTTCACCCGCCGGTTGAGGAGGGTGAAGGGGAAGGCGACCTGCGCGATCACGGTGCCGTAGGTGATCAGCGTGACCATGATGGAGTGGCTGTCGAGCGCGTGGGACAGAGCGGTCCACGGGCTGAAGTAGTGCAGATTGAGCGGGTAGTGCACGGCGCTTCCGTCCTGCCAGCGGATGCCCTGGATCTTGTACCAGCCGGCCGTGGCGTAGAGCAGGCACACCTGGGCGGCGATCACCAGCATCGCCGCGTTGTGGACGAGGTTGGCGACGACGTCCAACAACGCCCGCATCTCCGGGGAACGACGCCGCCCTGCCCAGAACCACAGGGCCTGGGTCAACCACAGTCCCCAGAGGGCCAGGCCCCAGCCCATGGGGAGTTTGGCGAACCCCGTCACCTGTGCGAGGGCGAGGCCCGCGCCGGCGAGGATCCACAGCGCCACGCTCACCCGGTCGCAGCCGTCCGGGCGCGGTGTCGCCGTGCGCTCCCGCCGTCGGGCGTCCAGCGACCACACCTGCCCGCACCGCGTGAGTACCAAATAGCTCGCCATCAGGTGGATGAGGGTGTCGCCGCCGTCTCCCAGGAGGATGCTGCGGTTCATCAGTGACAACACCCCGACCATGAACAGCGTCGTCATCGTGCGGGTGTGCCACCCCACGAGCAGCAGCAGACTCGCGACGATCAGCCCGTGGTAGACCAGTTCGAACCACAGCCTGTGGTTCGACCACAGCAGGACGGTGAACGCGTCGTTCGAGGCGATGAGGCGCTGGGCCAGGTCGAATCCCCACGGGTTGGTGGTGCCGTACAGGTCCAGCCGGTACGGCCATTCGCGGAGGAGGTAGAGCGCGAAGGTCAGGGAGAAACCGATCCGGACAACCGCGGCCTGGTACGGCGCGAGCGCCGTACTCGTGATCTTGTTCAGGCCCTTGGCGATCGCCGCGTCGAGCCTGGTGCCCATGCCCTTGAAGGGGGAGGACGTCCGGGCGGTGTCCTTCTCGACGCTCACTGGAACTCCTTCTCGGAGACCGGCCACCATGGAAGCACCTGGTAGGTCTTCTTGGTGCTCCCGCGGTCGCTGGTCCACTTGGGCGGGATGATCGGGGTGTACGACGCATAGATCTGCACCTTGACCACCTGACCGCCGTCGATCCGCGGCCCGAGCCGGTGAGCCGCGATCCGGTTCACGAAGGCCTCGGCGAGTTTGCCGCGCAGGCCCAGCGCCCGCCCCTTGACGTCGTGCGTCCTGTTGTAGAAGTCCCAGGCCTGACGCAGCAGGTTCTGGTGAGCGTGACTGGGCGCGGGATTGCGCCTGATCTCGCGGAGGTCCTGGGCGGTCATGGCCAGCCAGCCCGTCCAACGCCGGGAGCCGTCGGGGAACGCGACCTCGGCGCGCGCGTGCACCGCGATGTTGGACTGGAGCGGGTTCGGGGCGAACAACTGCCAGTTCTGGTCGAACTCCGGATAGACGTAGCCCTTGATCACCCTGTCGTACTCCTTGGTGATGGCGTTCGACGGGGCGACGTACAGGAACACCAGGAGCAGGTGGAGCGTGACACCGAGCGTCAGCCCCCCGATGGCCGTCATGATCACGATCCGCGACACCAGCGGCCAGGACCCGTTCGGTGCGGGCGGCAGTGCGCGGACGGCGGGGGACCGTCCGGGCGCCTCGCCTTCGTCGGCGCCGTCCACGCCTGTCTCGTCCGAGGCCCCGCGTGGCTCCACGATGCTCCCCCGATCACGGGTCCCGAACATTCAGCACGATCACTGACGGATCACCTGGTCATCCAGCGAATCACCGTCGCCAGATCAGAATAAATACACGCATTGCCACGCATACCTGCTGTTGGGCCGAATGGCTGAGGGGGCGGTCCGGTGCGAGGGGGCTGTGCACGGCGGACCCGGAGCCGCCGCGCTGCCCCAGGGATTCGTCATCGACCGGGGTACGGCCGCTGCAGCCCGTCCACCAGGTGGCGCAGCCGCCGTGTGGGACGGAGTCCGAGCTCGTCGTGGAGGCGGTGCTCGTAGCGTTCGAAGTCGTCCAGCGCCTCGGACAGGTTGCCTTCCGCAAGGTGGGCGCGGATCAGTGACGCCTGGCTGCTCTCCCGCAGCGGATTGGCCTGTACGGCCGCGTGGGCGGCCGCCACCGCCCCGGCGAACTGCTTCGTGGCGATGAATGCTCCCGCCAGGGACTCGAGTGCGTGGATGCGGAGCTGCTGCCACCGCTCCGCCTCCTGCAATGCCCAGTCGTCGTACCAGCCGGGCAGCAGGTCGCGGGAGAGCTGATCGACGGTCGCCGCATTGAGGTGGAGCGCTTCGGCCGGGATGCCGGGGTCGAGGATGCGCTGGGCCAGTGACCGCGCGAGGTACAGGTCGACGCTGACGTCCCGCGCGAGACGTACGTCGGTGGTGCTGACCTCCAGGGCTCTCCTGCCGGTGCTGCACAGACGCGACAGCGCCGACCGCAGGTTCGCGTACGCGCTCTGCTCGCTTGCTTCCGGCCAGAGACTCCCGGCGACCAGAGACCGAGCGGCAGCCGTACGGCCGTTGAGCGCGATGAACGCCAGGAGCCGCCTCGAACCGACGGAGACCAGCACCGGCACATCGCCGACCAGGAGATCGAAACCACCGAGAAGGGCGATCCGCGCGGCCGGCCAGTGATTCGCGTGCGGTCCCGAGAGTATGAGCGCGTCCGGGCTCATGACCGTTGATCGCGGAGAGGCCCGTCTGTTCGGCGTACACCCCACCGGCCGCGCCGACGTTCCCTGAGGTTCGCAATCACCTGTGCACCTCCCACCAATTTCATGTTGCGCCGCCCGCGGTGGGTTGTCGAATTGTTCGACATTGGTGGGATATTTTCCCTCCGGTGATGTGTCGGCGAGGTGAATGAGGCTTACCCTGTGCGCCACCACCGGCACCGGCATGGTGGCCGGATGTGCGCCTGACCACCGACAGGTCAACTGCTCTCAAGGCGGCTCAGCATGAGCGAGAGGGCGTTGACCGCCTCGTCACGGGTCTTCTCCTGCGTCTCGGACCCGCCGCGGGTCACGTACGCCTGCAATACGAACTGCCCTTTGCTGGCTGTGAGGAGCGTATAGTAGCTGTCTGCCTTTTGGCCTTCTGAATCGACAGTGTCGTGGCCCTCCTCGGCCACCAGATCGTCAAAACCCTTCACGTCGGGAACGTCTACCTCATGGACGTTTTCGACTCGCGCCTTACTCCCGGCCACATTCTGTGTGGGGCATCGCTGCAAAGGCTCGCGCCGCCGGGCAACGGCACGTTCGGCTGAATCTGCTCCCTTGTAGGTGGTGACTGTGGATTGAGCAAAAGCCACGTAATCTGGTTCTTTGGCGTTGCGAATGAAGATGTCGAGTGCGGCAGTCGGTGATTCCGACGTGATTTTGCAGTCCTGGTCGACGACCGCCCAATAACGGTCGGTAATCTCGTATGGAGAGTCTCGGACAAATGAGGCTCCCCAGTCCTTGGGTGTCAGCGTCACGCGCTTCGCGAGATTGCGAGCCGCCGCGGACGAGCTGACGCTCGGAACCTTGGAGGAGTCGTCCGAAGGCTCACCCCCGTCATCGCCGCCGCTGAACGCGAAGAAGGCGATCGCCACCACCACCACGACGGCAACGGCCACACCGATGAGTACGGGCGCGGCGCGCCGCCGGGGCTGCTCAGGGGGCGGCGGCGGAGTGGGTGCCGGCTCCCCGTGCAGGGGGCCGCTGGGCGGGCCGGTCGGCGGTTGGGAGCTCACAATGCGTGCTGTACCACCCGTGGCCGGGATGTCGCATCGCCGCGCCGACGTTCACCCGACTGGCATGCGAAGCCGCTGCCCCAGGCGATCAGCCGTGGCGGGTCACCAGAGCTTGTCGATGTCGCCCGGGTGCAGGGCGATGCGGGTGTGGTGGAACGCGGCGCGGCTCCGGCGGGCCTCGGGGGAGAAGAAGTCCGCCATGGTGACCTTGTCGAAGCCGGGTCGGTCGCTGGGGAAGGGGGCCTGCGGCGTTCCTCCTACGAGGACCGTTCCGGGCAACGGGTGCCAGCCCGCGCTTTCGTAGAAGCTCTGCAAGGGGCGGTCGCAGGTGAAGATCCCCAGGTCCAGGTCCAGGTCCAGGTCTAGATCCAGGTCCATGTCCGGGATCGGGGGCGAGCCGGCCATGGTTTCGCGGGCGGCGGCCACCAGGCGGCGGCCGTGTCCCCGGCCGCGGACGGCGCGGCGGGTGACCACGGTGCTCAGCCCGCCGGCCCGATAGCGGCGGCCGGCGTGCACGATCGGCTTGGAGAGGATGTCCAGGGCCGCCAGCACCGTGCCGTTGTCCACCAGCAGCATCGAGACGGGGCGCAGCGCGGGGTCGTGGTGGGACTGGTCGCCGTCGCCGTCGCCGTCGGCCGTCGCGCCGTCCGGGGGCCACGCCTCGTCATGGAGCGCGCGCACCTGTCGGCGGAGCGCGGGCGGGGTCGCGGCTTCGGGGAAGGCGAGGAGCTGCATCCGCTGGTCCCCGCCCTCAGATGACCGGCGGGCGGCCGAGCCGCGTCATCCGCCACACCGTGCGCCAGCGGATCGGCCGGCGCCGTCCGCAGGGCGTGCGTACCCCTTCGGCGAAGCCGGCGGCCCAGGCGCGCAGGCCTGCCACCGAGCGGCTGCGTACGGCCGTCAGCGCCGCCCATACGCCCAGGTAGAGCGGCACCAGGACCGCGGGCAGATGACGCTTCGCCAGCCATACGCGGTTCCTGGCGACCATGCGGTGGTAGACCGCGTGCCGGGTGGGTGAGGTGTACGGGTGCTGGAGCACGAGTTCCGGGGCGTAGCGGATGTGCCAGCCGTCGTCCAGGGCCCGCCAGGCCAGGTCGGTCTCCTCGTGCGCGTAGAAGAAGTCGTCGGGCCAGCCGCCGATGCGGTCCAGCATCGGTACGGACAGCGAGTGCCCGCCGCCGAGGAAGGTCGTCACCAGGCCGCCGCGCTGTGGGTCGCCGGCCCGCAGGCGCGGGACGTGGCGGCGCTGGGTGCGGCCGAGCTCGTCGGCGATGCGGAAGCTCACGATGCCCAACTGCGGGTCCTCCCCGTGGAGTTCGGCGAGCCGACTGAAGACGTCCGGGCTGATCAGCAGGCCGTCGTCGTCCAGGTCGACCACCACGTCCAGGTCCCCGAGCTTGCGCAGTTCGTCCAGGGCGACGTTTCTGCCTCCGGAGACGCCGAGGTTCTCGCTCAGCTCCACACCCATCGCGCCGTGCGGCAGCGGCGGCAGCGGCGAGCCGTTCCCGACGACGACGATGTGGGCCGGCTGGAGGTCCTGTTTGGCGACCGAGTCCAGCAGCGCGGTCAGCTCGGCGGGACGGTTTCCCATGGTCAAGATGGCGACGCCTAGGCGCAGATGACGCACAGAAGGATGCTCCGTTCTTGGCGGGCTTGCCCGGTTGTTTCGGATGCTAGCCCTCGGGGTAAGCGGCTGCGCGCCACCGCACCCGCAGGGCGACATCCCCGTCGAGTACCAGTGAGTACGCACGCACGCACGTGCCCGCTCACGTACGCACGTCCGTGTGGCCGCCGGTCCCGCGGTGGGCGCACCATGGAAGGGACAGGGGGAACGACCGGTGGGGGTGGCGGGAGGTAGCCCTCATGTTGGAGATCAAAACGATCGACAAGCCGGACGAGCGGCGTGACTTTCCCAGGGGTCACCTCGAAGCCGTGCACCTGACCGGGCTGGACTTCGCCGTGGCCACCTTTGAACCGGGCTGGCGCTGGTCGGAGTCGGTCGGCCCGATCGCGGGGACCGACAGCTGCGAGGTCCACCACAACGGTGTCATGGTCCAGGGGCGTATGCGGATCAGGATGAACGACGGCGCGGAGTCCGAAGTGGGGCCCGGCGATGTCTTCGTCTGCCCGCCCGGCCATGACGCCTGGGTCGTCGGCGAGGAACAGGTCATCGTGTACGACTTCGCGGGCGGGATGGCGACGGAGTACGCCAGGGCCAAGGATTAGCCGGTGGCCGGTGGCCGGTGGCCGGTGGCCGGTGGCCGGTGGCCGGTGGCCGGTGGCCGGTAGCCGGTAGCGGTACGGCTTGCTGAGACTGGGACGGAGCGATGAGGAGGACCGCGGGGCCACGTGCCCGCGACAAGGTCCCGGGAGCCGGTCCCGGGGCCTTGTGGTGTGCGGATGCCGCTTCGTGGGGTGTGCGGGGCGCCCGTACCGGCGCGGCGTGTGTTTCCCCACGTCGATCGGGATGTCTAGGAACGCGTTCGGTGGGCAGGGGAGCCGGCGGTCCGGCAGGGGAATACGGCACGGGTTGATCCTGTTGCCGCTGCCGGAGACCGAGTGGACATCGTCGACAGACCGGAAGCAGGGACGTACGCATGAGCACGGTTGAGCTCACCAAGGAAAACTTCGACGAGATCGTCTCCGGCAACGATTTCGTCCTGATCGACTTCTGGGCCGAGTGGTGCGGTCCCTGCAAGCAGTTCGGCCCGATCTTCGAGCGGTCCTCGGAGAAGCACGACGACCTGGTCTTCGCCAAGGTCGACACGGAGGCCCAGCCGGAGCTGGCGCAGGCCTTCCAGATCCAGTCCATCCCGACGGTCATGATCGTGCGGCAGAACATCGCGGTGTTCGCGCAGCCGGGCGCGCTGCCGGCGGAGGCCCTGGAGGACGTCATCGGCCAGGCCCGCGCGCTGGACATGGACGAGGTCCGGACCTCGGTCGCCGAGGCCCAGGAGAGCGGGCAGGCGCAGGGCGGGTCGGGCCAGTAGGCTCGGGCCCCGTGAGCGAGCTACTTCTGGTCCGGCACGGCGAGACCGAGTGGAGCCGGAACGGCCGGCATACCGGCTGGACCGATCTGCCGCTGACCGCCCATGGCGAGGAGCAGGCCCGTGCGCTGCGGCCGCTGCTGTCGGGCCGGAAGATCGCTCAGGTGTACGCCAGCCCGATGGTGCGGGCGCTGCGCACCGCGGAGCTGGCGGGCCTCGCCCTTCCGCGGATCGATCCCGACCTGCGGGAATGGGACTACGGCGGCTATGAGGGCATCACCACCGCCGAGATCCATCGCGAGCGGCCCGGCTGGTATCTGTTCTCCGACGGCGTCGCCCCGGGCCCCGACGAGCACCCGGGGGAGTCCCCCGAGCAGGTCGGCGCGCGCGCCGACCGGGTGCTGGCCCGGATCGTGCCGCAGCTGCGGGCCGGCAAGGGCGATGTGGCGCTGGTGGCGCATGCGCACTTCCTGCGGGTACTGGCCGCGCGCAGGCTCGGACTGCCGGCCGGGGCGGGTGGACTGTTCACCTTCGAGACCGGGACCGTCGGCGTTCTGGGCACGGAGCACGACCGCCCCGCGGTGGTGGCCTGGAACGCCAGGAGCCTGTGAGCGCCAGAAGCCTGTGAGCGCCAGGTGTCTGTGAACTCCGGGAATCCGTGAACGTCGGGTGTCCGTGTACGTCGGGTGTCCGTGAACGCCGCTACGGCGCCATCGGGTCGAGGTGCAGGGGCTGGACCTTGCCCTCGATCATGGCGCCGAGTCCCATGACGGCGCAGGTGTCCGGTCGGTCCGCGGTGTGCACCGGCATGCTGGTGGCCTGATGGATCATCGGCTCCAGACCGGGGATCAGGGCGCTGCCGCCGGCGAGCATGATGCCGCGCTCGCCGAGGTCGGCCACCAGATCCGGCGGGCAGCGTCGCAGTACGGCGCCGATGCCGTCGAGGATCGCGGTCAGCGGGGTGATGATGGCGTCCCGTACCCGCTCGGTGTCGACATGCACGGAGCGTGCCATTCCGCTGACCACGTCCCGGCCGTGCACCTCGGTGGAGCCGGGGGTGAGCCCGTCGCCACCGGACAGGATCAGATGCAGCGGGCGCACGGCCTGGCTTGCCAGCATCAGTTCATGGTGCTGCCGCAGATGCTGGATGACGGCGTGGTCGATGGCGTTGCCGCCCACCGGCACGCTCTCCGCGGCCACGATGGAGCCCAGCGACAGCACCGCGACCTGTGTGGTGCCCGCGCCGCACATCACGATCATGGTCGCCTCCGGCTGCTCCACCGGGAGTCCGGAGCCGACGGCGGCGGCGACCAGGGTGTCGACCAGCTCGACCCGGCGCGCGCCGAGCCCGGTCAGCGTCTCCACGGCCGCCCGCTGGGCCAGCGGCTCGCTGCCGTACGGGAGGCAGACCGCGGCCCGCATCGTGGGGCGCCGCCGCCAGGTCTTGCGCAGCCCGTTGCCGACCAGGGTGCGCAGCAGTCGCTGGGCCATGTCGATGTCGACGACGGTGCCGCCGGAGACCGGGCGGACCACACGGATGTGGTCGGGGGTGCGGCCGTCCATCAACTCGGCTTGCTCGCCGACGGCCAGCAACGCCCCGGTACGGGTGTTGATGGCGGCGACGCTCGGTTCATCGACGACCAGCCCCTGGTTCTTGACGTACACCCTGGTCCGGGCCGCGCCGAGGTCGACGGCGGCCGAGCAGCGCCGCAATTGGGCGAGGCTGATGGTCATGGGTGATTCCTCCCCGGTGGGCCGGTATGGACGGAGCGCTCGCACGGACCGCTCGTGCGCCATCCTCTGATCGCCCCTGGGGGGCCGCCCGCTGGGAAGGTCCGGTCGGGGTACGGGGAGGGGCGGGCTACGGCGAACGGGTGAGCGGAGCCGGGGCGGTGGCGCGCCGATGGTCGGGGCTCAGTCGACGCGGCGCTGGTAGAGCCCCCAGGTGAATTCCGTGACGATGTTCCGCGGGGTGCCGTCGGGGCCCGGAGCCGTGCAGGCCAGCCGCCAACGGGTGGGGGCGCTGCCCTCCATCGGGCGGGCCGGGGCGAAGGCGCGTGCGACCTCGTCGACGGTGCAGGACCACGGGGCCAGGTCCGCGGTGGTCCGCAACTCGGGAGACGGGGCCCCGGGCGCCCGGACCAGCCAGGCGTTCCAGACGGTGCCCCGGGCCGCGGTGAGGACCTCGAACCGCAGGTCGGGCCAGAGGGGGACCGGCCAGGTCAGGGCCTGGCAGGTCAGATCGCCGATCCGGCGGGTGCCGACGGTCTGTGGGGCGCCCAGCAGCGCACGGTAGGGCTGGACGCCGCCCGCCCGCGGGGCGTGCATCCGCGCCTGCCAGCGGCGGTTGACCTCGCGCATCTCGGCGCGGGAGACGTGCAGCGCACGCAGCGCGTCCTCGACCATGCCGGGGTGGTGGTCGGCCATCCGGCGCAGCAGCACAAGCTGGAAGGCGACGGGTCCTGGCAGGTCGGAGGGGGTGCCGGGGCCGGTGGGCGGGTCATTGTCAGTGGCGGGGCTCATGATGGACATGGTCGTGGACGGCGGGGGTTTCGGGGGGTCCGGGGCGGTCGCCGTCGGGGAGGAAGAGCACGGAGTTCACATAGCGGCGGTGCGGTGCGAGGGAGCGGCGCAGCAGGCCGTGTTCGGCGACGTGGGAGGTGCGGGACTGATGGGCCGGCAGATCGAAGTCGTCCAGTGGCAGCCAGCGGTCGTGCGGCAGGACCCAGCCGCGATAGCCGTGGGCCGCCGTCCAGTCGAGTACGGGCGCGAGCGGCTGGATGCGGCTCTCCAACTCGACGAACAGCGCCGGCCGGTCACGCTCGACGGTCTCGGCCGCGCCGCGCAGCACCGCCAGCTCCGCACCGTCCACATCCACCTTGATCAGGGTGACGGACGCCAACCGGAGCGCGTCCAGGGGGAGGCAGGGGACGTCGAGGGTGGCGGCGTGCACCTCGCGGCGTACGAGCGAGGAGACCCCGCGGTCGCCGCGGCCGTCCGGGGGGAGCCAGAGGGTGGCGCAGCCGGCGTGGTCGGTGGCCGCCGCGGAGACCACGTCGACATGAGGCGGTGTGACGGAAGCGATCAGGCGGGCCAGGTGGGGGACGGGCTCGATGGTGACGACCCGGTCGGCCCGCCGGGCCAGCCGCCGGGTCCAGGGGCCGTACCACCCGCCCACATCGACGGCCGTGCCGCCCGGTGGGCAGAAGTCGGCCAGCCGCCGCAGCTCCGGCTCGAAGCGCGGATAGAGCCCGCCCGCCAGTGCCGACACCAGCCGGGCGGGCAGCCGGGGCCCCAGCCGCGCGGCGAGCGTCACGACGGCGCCCCCTGCTCGGCCAGGCGGCGCAGCAGACGGTCGTGTTCGGCGTCGGTGACCTGTTCGCCGGAGGAGGGGAGGAGCTGGGGAATGCCGTCGAGGATCGGATAGCGGCGGCGCAGCCGGGGGTTGTAGAGGATGCCGTCGGGGGTGACGAGGGACAGCGGGCCCTTGTCGAGGGGGCAGACGAGGATCTGCAGCAGCGGGTCGTCGGGCTTCATGGCTCAACTCCGTTGGCCGGTGGGCGGGATGGGTTGGTGCGGACGTGAGGTGGTGGGCCGGGAGCGTCATGACCAGGTCCGTCGGGGGCGTACTGACCAGGTCCGTCGGGGGTGTCGTGACCGGGCGTGGCGGTGGTGTCGTGAGGGGGCCCGGCGGGGGCGTCATGGCGCGGCAGCGCGAGCAGGACGGTGACGGCGACGGCGGTGCCGCCCAGCCGCAGGGCGAGTCGCAGCGGATCGGCGGGTAGCGGTTCACCGAACGCCACGGTGCCGCAGGCGACGGTGAAGACGCAGGTGACGGTGGTGCAGACGGGGACGATCACGGAGGCGCGGCAGCGTTGCAGCGCGGTCTGGGACAGGACCAGACCGGTGGCTCCGGTGAAGAGCAGGAGGTAGGGGTAGGGCGAGCGGAGGAGCTGGGCGGCGGCGCCCGCGATGTCGTCGGTGGTGAGCAGGCCGGAGACGCCCTTGATGGCCAGTGAGCTGACGCCGTAGAGCAGGCCGACGGCCACTCCGTAGGGGACGCCCGCGGTCGGCAGCCGGTGGCGGCGCAGGGCACGGCGTTCGGCCGAGCGGTAGAGCAGCAGTCCGGCGGCCAGCGAGGGCACGGCGATGGTGAGCAGCGTCGCGGGCGGGGCGGTGCGGGCGATGGCGCGGGCGTCCTCGCCCTGGAGGGAGGCGACGACCAGGACGAGCGCGATCAGGATCGCCACGATGCTCTGCCGCTCCCGGCCGCTGGTCCGCTCGCCCAGGACGACCGAGGAGAGGAGCAGCAGCAGGACCAGACCCGACACGAAGATGCCCTGGGCGGCGGCGAGGGGCAGGGTCCGGTAGACGGCGAGCTGGGCGGCGAATCCGGCGGCCAGCGCGAGTGAGCCGCCGAGCCACAGCGGACTGGACAGGAGGTGGCCGACGACCCGGGCGGGCCGGCGGGTGCTCAGCGCCGGCAGCGTGGCCAGCGCCCGTTTCTCCAGCACGAAGCCGGTGCTGTACAGGACATTGGCGAGCAGCGCGGACGCCACGCCCCACCACAGCATCGCGCTACCTCCTTCGTCGAGGGCCCCGTGGGTCTTCGTGAGGTGTCGGGCGGTCCGGTGGATCAGGGGCCGCTACGGCGGGCGTGGGCGAGCAGGATGGAGGCCAGGGACGGGACATGGCAGGCGGCCCGGTCCAGCGGGCGCAGGGGGCGCGGCACGTCGTGGTACGGGGCGCCGGTGATGCGTACGGCCTCGAAGCCGGAGGCCGTCAGGAAGCCGCGCAGCGCACGGGCGGTGTACAGGCGCAGATGGCCGACGACCTGGCTGCCCGGACGCCCGTGGATATGACGCAGGCTCACCTCCGAGAAGACCGGCTGGACTCCGGCCAGCAGGAGTCCGCGGTTGTACCAGGCGGCGAGATTGGGGGTGGAGAGCATGAGGTGGCCGCCGGGGCGCAGCACACGGCGCAGCTCGTCCAGGGCGGCATCGGGATCGACGAGGTGCTCGATGACCTCGCTGAAGAGGACGGCGTCGGCGGAGCCGGTCGCGAACGGCAGGCCGCCGTCGGTCAGTTCACCGCGTACGACGGAGGGGATGCGGGACTTCGCGCGGCGCAGCGCGTCCTGGGACCAGTCGACGCCGATGAGCCGGTGGCCCGCGAGGACCTCGGCGGCGGTGGCTGCGGCGAAGCCGTCGCCGCAGCCGAGGTCCAGGACGGTGGCCGGTGGCGCGCCGGAGCGTACGGGGCCCAGGGCGCGGGCCAGCAGCCGCGCCTGCCGCCGGCTGCGGGCTGCGCCGGACGCCACCGGCACGGCCGGGTTCTCGTAGAAGTCCCGCAGCCCGGTGGGGAGCGCGGTCGGGCCGGTTCCCAAGGCGCCGCTGGGGCGGGGGGCGGCGGGCCGGGTCATCGGGCGCGTCCTTCGGTCGGGGCGGCGGGGGGTGGGGGCGGCTGCTCAGGAGGTGGGGGAGCGGCGGGATCAGGCCAGGCGGTGGCGGCGAGCGAGGAGCGGAAGAGGGCGCCGAGCCGGGCACCGGCCGGATCGTCCAGCAGGGCGTGCGACCAGCGCAGCGCGAGCTGGATGCGGCCGCCGACGGAGACGGTGGTGACGGTGAGCCCGCGCGGCATCCGGGCGGGGGCGGAGAACCACACCGCGGTCGGGCGGCCGGCGTCACCGAAGTCCAGCGGATAGGGGATACGGCCGATGTTGGACAGGAGCGTGGTGGAGGTCCAGGGCGCGGCGGCGGCGCGCAGTGCGCGGGTGGCGGCGCCGCGCAGTCCGACGGGCAGTACGGGCGCGGTCAGCACCGCCCCGGAGAGCCCGAGTTGGGGTCCGGGCGGCGCCGACTTGAGGGCGCGGGTGCGGGCCGCCGTACGTCGCAGCAGCCGGGCCACCGCGTCCGGGTCGGGGGGATCGGCGGTCAGCAGCTCGGCGTCCTGCCGCTCCTCGGGGCCGAAGCCGACCGAGACCAGCCGGGTGCCGTTGCCGATGGGCATCCCGATGTCCCGAGGCCGGTCGTCGACGGGCATGGTGACGACGACGGGAGCGGTGCGGCCGGCGTGCAGCCGGTTCCAGCGGGACACCATCAGGCAGGTGGCGACCAGGAGTTGGTCGTTCACGGTGTACGGGGTCCGCCCGCCCACCCGGGGCGGACGGGCCGGCACCGGCAGCTCGGTGATGAGCATGCCGTTGCTCTTGTCCGTGGTGTCGGTGTCGGTGTCGGTGGCGACCCGGGCCGGACGGGAGAAGCGGCGCCCGACGCTCCCCGGGGCGGTCTCGTCGTCCGGATGCTCCGTCCCGGGGCCGGCGGCCCGTACCGGCGGCGGTGCCGGGGAGTTGTCGGCGCCGCCGTAGAGCTCGGCCGCGGTGGCCAGTACCCGGAGGCAGGCCGGGCCGTCCAGGGCGGTGTGGTTGATGGTGAGCAGCAGGACCGTGCCGTCGGCCGTCCCGGTTCTCTGTCGCCCGACGATCTCCAGCCGTACCGGCGGCGAGGCGTCCAGGGGCGGGCAGTGGGAGAGCGCGCGTTCCCGGGCGTGGCGGAGGGCGTCGGGCCCCGGTGGTGCGACGGCGACCGGGTCCACGTCCGGGGCGGCGGTGAGCTCCCACAGGTAGCGGCGGCGCCACCAGCGGACCGGCTCCTGGCGCATGAGGATGCGCGGGTGCCGGGCGAGCGCCTGATGGAACGCGGTGCGCAGCCGCGCGGGCTCGATCCGGCCGGGGAGGTGCACCTCGATGTGCACGGTCTCCGGCTCGTCGTCCTCCAGGCAGTGCCGGGAGACCTCGTCGACGAGGGGGAACGGGACACGGGCGACGGTGGGTTGGCGGGCCGGTCGCGGACCGGACCGGGGGACCGACGGGGAGGACGACGAGGCGGATGACGAGGAGGGTGGCGGCGCGGCGGCCGGCTGGAGCGCGGTCATCGTGCGGTGTCCTCCCCGTTGTCCCCCCGGTTGTCCGTCCCGTCGTCACCTGGTGGCACGGGTGGCGGCGCCGGCGGTGTCGACGGCCGGCCCGGCCGGCGCCGCTCGGCCCAGCGCGGACCGTCACCCCGGGCCCGTCCCCGGGCCACGATGGGGCGACCGATGGCCGCCGCACCGGGCTCGTTCCCCGTGTTCGCCACGTGCCCGGGGTCCGCGGAGCGCCCGGTGTTCACGGAGCGCGCGGTGTACGCCCCGCCCCGCGGCCGCCGCGGCAGCGGTGGCGGAGGCGAATCCGGCGGTGCGTCCGACCCCGCCCCGCCCGGTGCCCTGCCCCGTGGCCGGGTCGACACCGGCTCCGCCGTCGCCGTCGCCGTCGGCACGGTCACCACCCCCGCCGCCAGCCCCAGCAGCGCCAGCCCCTGTGCGAGGCCGCTGAAGGCGCCCTGGTCCGCGGCGACGGGCTCGCCCGCGCCGAGTGCCGCGACGACCCCGGCGGCCGCCATCGCCGCCAGCGCGAGCGGGACGAGCAACCGCGGCCGGAAGCGGGCCAGGAGCGCCAGCAGCGGCACGATCACCGCGTACGGCCCGGAGGCCATGGCCACCACCGCGGTGAGGGCGACGACTCCCAGCACCCACGAGGGGGCGGGCGGCGGCGGGACGTCGGGACGGGGGGTGCGGGGCGTGCGGCGGATCAGGGCGGACAGGACGAGCAGCACCACGCCCAGCGCTCCGCCGATCAGCCCCAGGTCGTAGGCGGTGGCCGGACCGTAGGACAGCTCGATGGTGCCGCCCGCCCCGGCCGGTACGAGGAAGGCCTGCTGCCAGCCGTCCACCCGCAGCGGGGTGAGCCGCCGCCCGTGGAGGGTGGCCTGCCAGCCGTCGTTGGCGTTCTCGTAGATCTGGAGGTAGACGGCCTGACCGGAGCCGACGGCGACGGTGCGGCGGTCCCCCGACCAGTCCTCGGCGGTGGCGTTGCGGGCCGGGCCGGCCGGGGCCGTCGCCGGCTCCGTGCCGTCGGTGTCTCCCCGGCGCAGCGTGACATCCGTCAGCGCCAGCGGACCCTGGTCGCCGGCCTCGACCCGGTGGCGGCCCGGCGGCAGTTCGAGTCGCCCGTCCTTGGCCGGCCCGGCGCACAACTCCACGTCGATCGGGCGGCGTTCGGTCAGATCGCGGACCCGGCCGGAGGCCTTGGTGGCGTGCAGTACGCCGTCGACGGCGAGCATCGGGCCCTGGCCGCAGCCGACCGTGAAGCGGGTGCCGGCGGCGGGCCGCGGGGTGCGGTAGGCGTCGAGTGCCGGCAGGTAGACCTCGCTGAGGCCGACCGGGAGTTGCAGGGCCTGGCCGGCGACCGGGTTGTGGATCGTCAGCTCCTTGACCTTGCTGATGGTGATGTCGAGCCGGTCGGTGGTGATCGGGTCGAAGCGGGCCTGGCCGTTCTCGTCGACGCCCGCGGTGGCCGCCCCGTCCGGTGAGTTGATCAGGATCTGCTCCGGGCGGGTGGAGATGCCGCCGGCCGCGGCCAGCACGATCTGGTCGATCTTCTTCTTGCCGGGCCAGCGCAGATGCAGCGTCGGGCGGTCGCCGGCGATCCAGGCGGTGGTCAGATCGCCGTCGACGAGGTTGCGGGGGCTGAGCGACTGCCCGAAGCCGAAGCTGGTGGAGTCGGCGGTGGCGGTGATCCGGTCCTTCTGCTCCGGCGCGACCCGGTCCAGCAGCCGGTCGAGTTCGGTGCCGGGGACCGCCAGCGCCGTGCCGGAGACGTCGTAGGCGGCGCGGTGCCCGGTACGGAACTCGCGGTGCAGCCCGACCTCGGCGGACACCGGCGACAACCCGCCCGGGTCGCTGCCGCGGTGCAGCGAGACGGTTTCGGCGGGAGCGTCGGAGTCCTGGGCGTCGGTGGGGAGTCGCAGCAGCCGGGTGACCTGGACGCCGGGCACGGCGATCTCGGCGAATCCGGCGCCGGAGAGGCCGGCGCGCGGGGTCTGCGAGCCCAGGATCGTCACCTTCAGCCACTTCGCCGTCCCGGCCGGGGCCTTGACCTGCTGGGGCGTTCCGTCGGGGCGCAGCGCGGAGTCGGCGCGGCCGCGGTCGGTCTGGATCCGTACGGACGTCGGGGCGGCGCGCAGCCCGTCGCCGGGCAGCGGGGTGAGGGTCAGCGCGGCGGGGACGGCGGTCGGACGGGTGAAGGCGATCTCGACCCACTGGCCGACGGGGTCGCCGGCGCTGCCCTCCGCCCAGGCGGTGTCCGGGTTGCCGTCGAAGGCGTTGACCGGGTCGTACTGCGGCAGGTGGAAGAGCCAGTTGCCGCTGGTGGAGGCGGTGACCGAGGACGCGCCGCGGAGGTGGGCGGTGGTCTGGTGGTCGATCCCGGTGGTCGGCAGGATCTGCCGGGGCGGCCGGCCGGGGTCCTGCACGCTGTCGGGGTGGTTTCGCTCGTCGGCCGTGTAGGTGTAGGAGGTGTTGCTGTTGACCAGCCCGAAGCGGGTGTCGGCGCGGCGCAGTCCGTCGGCGGTCAGCTGGAGCGGCGGGGTGCCGAGGCCGGGGTGGTGGTCGCCGGTCAGCACGGTGGCCCGGTTGCGCAGGGCGGGGTCGGCGGAGAGCTGCAGGAGCGCTTCGGGGCCGCCGCTGAGCCGGGCGGTGTCCGCGACGGGCCGGGCGGCGACGCGGCCGGGCTCGGGGGTGTTCTCGGGCTGGTAGATCTCGACGGCGCGCTGGCGCGGATACAGGCCCTGGATCTGCAGCGGGGCCTCGGCGGGGATCCTGCCGCCGGTGGTCAGCGGGCCGAAGGCGGTCACCTTGCGGTAGCCGGAGGCCTCCAGGGTCCGTTTGACGGTCTGCGGGGGGACGTAGCCGATCTGGTCGGGGTCGAGGTCGTTGCGTACCACCACGTCGTGCAGTCCGGCGCGGCCCAGGTAGTCGCGCAGGCCCGGAACCCGGGCACCGGTCAGCAGCGCCTGTTCGACGGCGTCCAGGGCCCGGCGGGCGCCCGGGGTGCCGAACGGGACGAAGTCGCGCTGCGCCCAGGGGGAGGTGGCGAGCACGTCGAGGGGCTCGTCGATGGGGGAGCCCCAGGTGTAGATGCCGTGCGCGGTGGCGGGGACGACCAGGGCGCGGCTGTGCGGGGTGTGGGTCCGCAGCCAGCCGGCGGTCTGCTCCCAGTAGCCGGGCAGCTTGGTGAAGGGGCCCGGCTGGAGGACGGTGCCGGTCAGGAAGGGCAGCGCGAGGGCGGGCAGGAGCAGCAGCGCGGTCAGGTGCGGCAGGCGGTGGCGGGCCGGGACGCGGCGGGTGCCGCGGCGCTCGGCGGCTACGGCGAGCAGATGCGCCAGCCCGAGGGTGAGCGCCAGGGCCAGGCCCGGGGTGAACTTGTAGATGTTGCGGAACGGGCGCAGCCAGCCGTTCAGCCAGTCCTGCCACAGCTCGTGCAGGGGGCCACCGAGCGCGCCGCCGTATCCGGCCAGCGCGATCAGCGTCACGGCCAGTACGGTCAGCAGGAGCCAGCGCCGTTCGGGCAGGTCGCGGCGGGCCAGGCCGGCCAGGCCCAGCGCCGCGGCCAGCGCCGAGCCGAGTACCGCGTAGGCGTTGGCCGTCATGGTCCAGCCGGCGGGCAGCCAGGGCTCGCCGAAGTTGAGGTAGCCGACCCAGTTGCCGGCGCCGCGCAGCAGTTCGGTGGCGGACATGGTGCCGGTGGTGGTGTCGGCCTGCTCGATGAACGGCATGAAGTTCTCGCCGTGGATGCCGAGCAGCAGCAGCGGCACCACCCACCAGGCGGTGGCCAGTACGACACCGGGCAGCCACCAGGCCAGCAGCCCGGTCCGGCGCGGCCTCGTACGCGAGAGCAGATACAGGCCCGCGGGCAGCAGCGCGGCCAGCGTCGAGGCCGCGTTGACGCCGCCCATGAAGGGGATCAGCAGCGCCGAGCGGGTCGCCGCGATACGGGCGCTCACTTGAGGGTTGGTCAGCGGCAGCAGGACCCAGGGGAGCAGCGCGCCCGGGAGGGCGGCGGCGGAGGTGGAGCCGATGACGAGGGTGAAGGTGGGCCACAGCGCGTAGCAGGCCGCCGCGATCAGCCGCGTCGGCGGGCTGCCGAAGCGCAGCCGTTCGGCCAGCCGCAGCGCGCCCCAGAACGCGGCCGTGACGATCAGCGACATCCACAGCCGCTCCGCCAGCCAGACCGGGACGTGGGCGAGGTCGGTCAGGCCGTAGTAGGGGAGCGTGGGGAAGGCGTAGCCGAAGTACTGGTCGGCGATGCCGCCGAAGCCCGCCCGGTCGTGCCACAGCTGCCCGAGGTCGCCGAGGAACTTCCAGGGGTCGGTGGTGACGCCCAGTTTGGTCTCGAACGTCATCTTCCCCGGCGACGGCGTCAGGAAGCCGGCCAGGGCGGCCGCCCAGAAGGCCAGTAACCAGCGTCTGCTGCGGGGCCTGCCGGGCGGTGGGGCACACGTGGTGCCGGTCCTGCCACCGGCATCGGGCGTTCCCGGGGACGGGGAGGGCCGCAGGGTCTGGGTCATGGCAACCGCCGGAGGATGAGGAGGAGGTTCCAGGTGGCGACCTCCCGGACGCCCGGGAGGCGGGGGACGGCCTCGGCGAGGAACGGCGCGTAGCGGGACCGCGCGGTGATGATCGCGACGTCGTCGCGTGCCCGTACCTGCCGCAGGGTGCGCCCGACGTGCACGGCGAAGAGGTTGACGCCCAGGGTGTGCTTGGCGTCCCGGCCGGTGCGCCGCCGGTAGCGCCGGCGGGCCCGTTCGGCGCCCAGGTAGTGCCAGGGCGCGGTCTCGTGGCCGCCCCAGGGGGAGAACCAGTTGGTGAAGGCCACGTAGATCAGTCCGCCGGGGCGGGTGACCCGGACCATTTCGCTGAGGAAGGTCTGCGGGTCGGCGACGTGCTCCAGGACGTTGGAGGAGAAGCAGATGTCGGCGGCGCCGTCGGCGAGCGGCAGCAGATAGCCGTCGGCGACCACCGCTGCCTCGGGCCTGCGGCCGCCGGCGGTCAGCTCCGCCGGGTCGGGCTCGAAGAGGTAGCCGTGGGCGCCGCGGCGTCGGAACTCCTCGGTGAAGTGGCCGGCGCCGCCGCCGACGTCGGCGACCACCGCGCCCTTGAGCGGCGCATGGCGTTCGACCTGGTCGGCGGCGTCGCGGGCGAGCAGCCGGTAGCAGTGCTCGGGTGCGGTCTGCTCCTGGAGGAAGGCGCGGAAGAGGGCGTAGGACCTGCGCAGCGAGGGGTCGCGCACCGGGGCCTCACCGCCTGGGGGGCGCGTCGAGGACGGCTTCGGCGGCGACCGCGCGGAAGCTGCGGACGGTATGGCTCCATCGGAAGCGGTCGGCGCGTTGTCGTGCGGCGTCGCCCAGTGCCTGACGGCGCCGGGCGCTGAGCGCGAGGGTGCACCAGTGCGCGGCGAAGGAGCTCTCGCCGCGGGCCAGCAGGCCGGTGGCCCCGTCCTCGACGGAGTCCCGCAGGCCGGGGATGTCGAAGCCGACGGTGGGGGTGCGGCGGGCGGCGGCCTCCATGACCACCAGGCCCCAGCCCTCGACGAGTGAGGGGTGCAGCAACAGCCAGGCGGAGCAGAGCAGTTCGTGTTTGCGCTGCTCGGAGACGTGGCCGGTGAAGGTGACGCCGGGGCCGGCCGCCGCGGTCAGCCGTGCGCGTTCCGGTCCGTCACCGACGATGACCAGGTGGCCGCCGGTCACCGGCCGGACCCGCTCCCACAGACGCAGCAGCAGGTCGATCCGCTTGTACTCCACCAGCCGCCCCATGGCCAGGAACAGCGGCTCCGGGGCCTTGGGCGCCAGCGCGCCGGGCTCCTCCACGCCGTTGTGGACGAGTCGGATCCGGCCGGGGTCCACGCCCAGGTCGCGCAGCGCGGTCGCGGTCGATCCGGAGACCGCGACCATCAGGTTGCGGTGGTGGGTGGCGGCCAGCGCCCAGTGCTCCAGTCGGCGGCCGAGCCGGGCGGCCGGCGCCGGGTAGCGCAGCCGCCACAGATCGGTGTGGACGTGGTTGACCAGGCACAGGGTCGGGCCGCGGTGCCACAGCGGCGCGAGGTAGGGCAGGCCGTTGCAGACCTCGACCAGCAGATCGCAGGCGCCGGCGCGGCGGGCCAACTGGCGGGGTGCGCGCAGGAAGTGGCCGGCGTCGCCGCCCGCGGACACCACCCGGTAGTCCCGTGCGGCCGCGGGCCCGCCGCACAGCAGGGTCACCTCGTGGCCGTGTGCGGTCAGTCCCGCGGCGATCCGGTCCACCAGGAGTTCGGAGCCGCCGGCGGCGGGGTTGCCCAGGTCGCGGCGGGCGAGGAAGACGATCCGGCGGGGGAGCGGGGGCCGGCCGGCGGCGGGGGGACCGCCGGCCGGCGGTGCGGAGGGTACCGGGGGCGGGGAGGGGCGTACGTACGGGGGCATGAGCGATCCAACTCGTCTCAGGGTGCGGTACCGGCGGTGGGGGGACGTACTGCGTACTGAGTCGTGCGGGGCCGTGCTGCGCCGTGGGGTGGACAGTTTTCGCCCGGCCGGTGCGCCGCGGCTACTCACCGGGGTGACAAAAACGGGTCCGAACCTGACTGACGCATCATCACTTCGCTCCGGGGCCGGACCGCCGGCCGCGCGCCACCCACCCCGCCCCGGCCGCCGCCAGCACCCCGCCCGCCACCGCGGCCCCCACCGGCAGTGTCCGGCCGACCAGCGCCAGCCGGTCGCTGTCCGCCTTCGCCAGCCGTACCTGCGCGCGCTGCGTCGCCGGGGTGAACTGCAGCTGCCGGCCGCGCAGCAGCGTCACCGCGTCGCGCCGGGAGCCGGGCGCCCGCAGGGTCTTGAGCGGGGAGATCGCGGCATGCATGATCCGGCCGGTGCGCTGCTCGACGACCAGCTCGATGCCGGAGTTGGCGTACCACTCCTCGGCCTGGATCTGGCCCTGTCCGCCCCGCCCGACCAGCCGCCCGGGGACCTGCCTGCTGCCGGTCCTGGTCGGCGGCACCGTCCCGGTGAAGCGGTAGCCCTCATGGCCCTGGACGTGCCGGGTGCCGGCGTAGCGGAGCGGGACGGCCGCGCCCAGGGTGTTGTCCCACCAGCGGTAGCTCTTCTTCTGCACGTCGAAGGGGAATTTGAGGTACGCGTCGCCGTCGAAGCGGGTCGGGGCCTCGGCGCAGCAGTGCACCGGCGCGTTGCTGTGCCGGTCGGTGACCCAGCGTTCGGTGGTCCACTGGAACGCCTTGCGCGGATCCTTCAGCGGCAGCGTCCGGGGGGTGTCGACCGTGGTGGAGACGTCCCACACGGCCCGCCCGCTGCGCTCGCTCGCCGCGACATCGCCCAGGACGTGCCGGGTGATGGTGATCTTCTGCTGGTTCCTGGTGCGCAGCGCGGCGGTGTCGAAGTAGCTGCCGGTGCCGGTGAAGACGGTGGTGGCATCGATGTCGATCGGGGTGACCTTGGCCCGTGGCTCGACGTACCAGGCCAGCAGGGGGGCCAGGACCAGCAGGAAGACGCCGAGTCCGAGGACGGCCAGGGACAGCGGCGACGCGGTGCGGACGGCGGCGGAGGTGGGCGTGGCGGAGGGGGTGGCGGGCTTGCCGGATGCGGGCATACGAGCACTCCTGGAAGCGGTGGGGGATCACGCTCTGGTGCACGTGCGGGGCGCCGTGGCCGGTCCGGTGCGTTCGCTCCCGGCGGCCCGGGCGTCATGGGCCGGGAACGTAAGCGAACTCTTGACAGGGCGTCAATGCCCTTCCACACTCGGCAGGCACCACGACTGAAGTGGTGCCGCGCTGTGGGACGCGGCGCCGAGCCGGCCTCGATCCGTCGCACCCCGGGCCGTGCGTGTGCCGTACCAGCCTCGACGGAGACCTGAGGTCTCCGGCATCGACGAAGGGCCGCCCGCGCCATGCACCGAACGCTCGCTGCCGTACTGACCGCCCTGGCCGCCGCCGCACTGGCCGTCGGCGTCGCGCTCGGCATCGTCGCGGCGCTGGGCGCCACCCCCGAGCAGCCGAACGTGCCGCTGGTGACCTTCGGCCGGACCGGCGAGTAGGCGGGGCCGGCGTGCGAAGGAGGTCCCGGTGGTGACCGCCGTCCGTTCCGCCTGGCGTGAGGTCCCGCCCCACCAGGTACGGCGCTTCGCCGCGCTGGCGCTGGACGAGGTGCCCGCCCTGGCCCAGGACATCCTGCGCGAGATCCGCCGGGAGTACCCCCAACTGCCCTTGGTGCACGATGAGTTCGGCGAACCGCGGGCACTGGTCGGCATCCGGCAGTCGCTGGAGCACTTCGTCGCCCATATGACGGCCGGTCTGGACCGTCCGCATGTCCACCCGAGGGTCTTCCAGGAGTTCGGCCGCGGCGAGGGCATCCAGGGCCGCAGCCTGGACGCCCTGCAGGCCATCTACCGGCTGGGCGTGCGGCTGGCCTGGCGGCGGCTCGCCGAGATCGGCCAGCAGGTCGCCATCCCGGCGCCGGCGATGTACGAGCTGGCCGAGTCCGGGTTCGAGTACCTCGACGGACTGGTCGCCGAGTCCGTACGCGGCTATGCCGAGGCCGCCGCCCGGCAGGCCGGTGAGCGGCTGCGGCTGCAACGCGGCCTGATGGAGCTGCTGTTCACCGGCGCCGGAAGGAGGCGGCGCGGCAAGGGATCCGGGTCGGCGGGGGCCGCCGCGCTGCTGCCGGCGCTCGCCGAGCGGGCCGCGCGGATCGGCTGGCCGCTGCCCGAGCAGGTCGCCGTCGCGGTCCTGCTGCGCCCGGCCCGCGAGGCGGTGGCGCCCGCCGTCGCCTCGGACGTCCTGCTGGACATGGAGTGCGAACGGCCGCGGATGGTGGTGCCGGAGCCGGACGCCCCGGGGCGGCGCGAGCTGCTGGCGCGCGCGGCGGCCGGCTGGTCCGGCGCGATCGGCCCCGCCGTACCGCTGCTGGACGCCGCGAAGTCGCTGCGCTGGGCCGGGGCGGCGGTCGATCTGACGGAGCGCGGACTGCTGCCCGCCGGTGGGCTGCTGCAGTGCACCGAGCACACCGAGGCGCTGATCCTGCTGCCGCCCGAGGAGCTGATCGAGGACCTCACCCGCCGCCGGCTCGCCCCCCTGGAAAGCTGCGGTCCCACCCACGGGCGGCGGCTCGCCCAGACCCTGCTCGCCTGGCTGGAGACCCGCGGCGGGGCCCCGGAGATCGCAGCGAGGCTCGGTGTCCATCCGCAGACCGTGCGCTACCGGCTGCGCCAGATACGGGAGTTATGGGGCGGGGAGATGGACGACCCGGACCGCCGCTTCGAGCTGGAGCTGGTGTTACGGGCCCGCCGGCTGCGCGGGGAGCTGACCTGACCGGCCGCGCGGGCCCGGCGGGTTCCCCGGCGTCGCGCTGAGGGCCGGGCGACCGCAGTGGTCCGCCGCCGGTTCAGCCGACCCCGCCGCTTCCCGCCGCCCGGCGCCCGACCAGCACCTCCATGCCGTCCAGGAGGCGCGCCAGCCCGAACTCGAAGAGCGTCTCCAGGGTCACCGCGTCCTCCCCGACCCCGTCGATGCCCGCGTACATGGGGTACGAGCCGGACTGCAGGATGCCCTCGAACACCGGGTCCATGGAGGCCATCCACTGGTTCTGGTCCATCCCCGTCTCCTGCTCGGCCTCCAGGTCGTCCTCGAAGCCGGCGGCGGTGGACCGTACGTAGTTCAGCAGGGTCACGGCCATGTGGATCAGGGTGAGCGGGTCCATCCCCTCGACCCGCGCCATGGTCCACTCGATCAGCGCCATCGCCCGCGGCATCGGCCGCGGCCGGGTGATCGACAGATACTGCGCCAGCCACGGATGTCGCTGGTAGAGCTCCCACTGCAGCCGCGCGCCCGCCTCCATCCGCTCCCGCCAGCCCTCCGGCGCCGGCCGGGGCAGCGCGACCTCGGCGAACGCGGCCTCCGCCATCAGCACTCCCAGCTCGTCCTTGTTGGCGACATGGCGGTAGAGCGCCATCGAGGACACCCCGAACTCGGCGGCCACCCGGCGCATCGACAGCCCGCGCAGCCCCTCGGCGTCGGCGACCTTGATCGCGGCCCGTACGACGCGTTCGCGGCTGAGCCCGCCGTCCGTCTCACGCGGCCGCCGCTCGCGCGCGGCCTCGCCGCGGGGCGCCCGCTCCTGTTCGACCACGACCGTGCCCACGCCCGGTACGGCCCGTACGAGCCCCTCCTGGCGCAGCGTCGTGAGCACCTTGGTGGCGGTCGCCATCGCCACGCCCCACTCCTGGGTGATCCGCCGGGTCGACGGCACCCGGTCGCCCGCCGCCAGCTCGCCGGCGTCGATGCGGCGCCGGATCTCCTCGACGATCCGGCGGTAGGGCGGCGCCATGGGATGCTCCACGGGGCAACCTCCGTACTAGTGCACCAGGGGAATTTCCTTCGCTGTGAGGGTAGCAGCGGGGGCGCCACCAGCGTCTCGCACTAGGTCGGTGCACTAGTGTGATGCAGCTCCAATTCCCTTATGGTTCCTGCTGTTTGCACCGTAAGCGCAACCTGCTTACCGTGTCAGCCATGTCGTTTACTTCGTACACATCCAAGCCGTCGGCCGGCCGCCGGGAGTGGATCGCCCTGGGCGTCCTCCTGCTGCCCTGCCTCCTGGTCTCGATGGACGTCTCGGTGCTCTACTTCGCGGTGCCGTTCCTGACCGCGGAGCTGGATCCCAGCAGCGTCCAGCAGCTGTGGATCCTGGACGTCTACGGCTTCGTGCTGGCCGGCCTGCTGATCACCATGGGGGCGCTGGGCGACCGCATCGGCCGCCGCCGGCTCCTGCTGTCCGGCGCCCTGCTCTTCGGCCTGGCCTCCGCGCTCGCCGCGTACGCCCCGAGCGCCGAAATGCTCATCGCCGCACGGGCGTTGCTCGGCGTCGGCGGTGCGACCCTGATGCCGTCCACGCTCGCGCTGATCCGCAACCTCTTCCACGACGCCAAGCAGCGCGGCACCGCGGTCGCGGCCTGGTCGGCGGCGGTGATGGGCGGGATCGCGATCGGGCCGGTGCTCAGCGGGGCGCTGCTGGAGCACTTCTGGTGGGGCTCGGTGTTCCTGATCAACGCACCCGCGATGGTGCTGCTGCTGGTCTGCGGGCCGCTGCTGCTGCCGGAGTTCAAGAACCCGGCGGCCGGACGCTTCGACCTGCCCGGCTCGCTGCTGTCCCTGCTCGCCATGCTGCCGGCCGTCTACGGCGTCAAGGAGATCGCCCGCGACGGCTTCGCGGCGCTGCCGGCCGCTGCCGTGGTGTTCGGCCTGCTGGCCGCCGCGGCCTTCGTCCACCGCCAGCGCACCGCCCGCCACCCCATGCTCGACCTGGAGCTGCTGCGGCACCGCGGCTTCAGCGTCTCGGTGCTGATGAACCTGCTGGCGACGTTCGCGGTCGTCGGCTGCGCGGTGTTCTTCACCCAGTACCTGCAGACCGTCAAGGGCATGAGCCCCATGGAGGCGGCGCTGTGGAACCTGGTGCCGACGCTCGCGGTGGGCGGGATGGCGGCGGTGGCCACCGGGCTCGCCCGGCGGATGGACCGGGCGTACGTCATCGCCCTGGGCTTCGCCGTCGCGGCCGGCGGCTTCGTCTGGCTGTCCTGGCTGGAGCCGGGCTCCGCCCTCTGGTACGTCCTGGTCGCCTCGTCGGTCTACGCCTCGGGCCTGGTGATGGTGATGTCCCTCGGCAACGAACTGGCCATCGGCGCCGCCCCGCCGGAGCGGGCGGGCTCCGCCTCGGCCCTGCTGGAGGCCGGCACCGAACTCGGCGGTGCGCTGGGCATGGCGATCCTGGGCAGTATCGGCAGCGCGGTCTACCGCGGCCACATGGACGACGTACTGCCGGGCGGGCTTCCCGCCCCGGCGGCCGACGCGGCCCGCGAGACCCTGGCGGGCGCGGCCGCGGTGGCCGGCGAACTGCCCGGCCGGGCGGGCCGGGCGCTGCTGGCCGCCGCGCGGGAGGCCTTCACCGACGGGCTGCAGACGGTGGTGCTGGGCGCCGCGGGGGTGATGCTGTGCGCCGCGGTGCTTGCGGTGGCGCTGCTGCGCGGCCTGCGGACCACGGGGGGCGAGGAGCCGGGAGCGGTGGACGCACCCGGTCCGGCCGCCGCCCCCGTGCCCTCCGCCCCCGAGGCCGTCAGCTGAAGTCGAACTCGCCGGTGCGGGTCCGCTTCAGTTCGAAGAACTTGTCGTAACCGGCGAGCAGGCGGACGCCGTCGAAGATCCGCACCGCGTCCTCGCCGCGCGGGATCGCCATCAGCACCGGGCCGAAGAACGCGACCCCGTCGACGTGGATCGTGGGCGTGCCGACGTCCTCGCCGACGGGATCCATGCCTTCGTGGTGGCTCTTGCGCAGCGCGTCGTCGTACGCCTCGCTGCCGGCGGCGCGGGCCAGCTCGGCCGGCAGCCCGACCTCGGCCAGCGCCTCGTCGATGACGGTGGCGGTGTCCTGGCGGCCGTTGTTGTGGATCCGGGTGCCGAGCGCGGTGTACAGGTCGCGCAGCACCTCCTCGCCGTGCTCCTGGGCGGCCGCGATGCACACCCGCACCGGGCCCCAGCCCGCGTCCAGCAGCTCGCGGTACTTCTCGGGAAGGTCCTCGCGGCCCTCGTTGAGCACGGACAGGCTCATCACCCGGAACCGCAGATCCAGGTCGCGGTGCTGCTCGACCTCCAGGATCCAGCGCGAGGTGATCCAGGCGAACGGGCAGATGGGGTCGAAGTAGAAGTCGACGGAGTGACGGGTGCTGCTCGGGTTGGTCATGGGGTCGAGGTTAGAACGCCGCCGGTCCGCCCGCCCGGTCCACCTGCCCCCGACGATCCTGGGCCACTTCCCGTCGCGCCCCCGGACGGGCCCGGTGCGGTGCGCCGGTCTCACTCCGGCGCGACGCCCAGCATCCGCTGCAGCAGCTCCTTGAGCAGGGTGCGCTCGGCGACCGTCAGTTTGCCGAGGGGTTCGCGGGCGAAGCCGAGGGAGGCCCGCAGCGCCGCGGCCGTGCGCGCGCCCTCGGCGGTCGGGGCGGCGAGCTTGACGCGGCGGTCGGCCGGGTCGGGGCGGCGCTCGACCAGGCCGCGGGCCTCCAGGCGGTCCACGATGCCGGTGATGTTCGACGGCTCGCACTTCAGGCGCTGGGCGACCTTGCGCATGGGCAGCGGCTCGACGCAGAGCAGGCCGAGCACCCGCGCCTGCGCGCCGGTGAGGGAGTGCTCGGCCGCGGCGTGCTCGTACTCCTCGTAGTAACGGGCGACGACGGTGCCGATGAGATCGACGACCTCGACGGTCAAGGGGTCCGGGCGCACTGTCATGGGTACCAGGATACCCAATTACTTGACAACGTGAAATATCGAGGAGCATCATTGTTTCAGTACCTGAAGCATTAGGAAGGACCGCGCTCATGTCCGCACTGCCCACGACCGGCCGCGAATGGCACCTCGTCGCCCGCCCGCACGGCTGGCCCACCCCGGACGACTTCGCGCTGCGCGAGGCCGCGGTGCCCGAGGTCGGCGAGGGCCAGGTCCTGGTCCGCACCCAGCACTTCTCGGTCGACCCGTACATGCGCGGCCGGATGAACGACGTGAAGTCCTACGTCCCGCCCTTCCAGCTCGACCAGCCGATGGAGGGCGGCGCGGTGGGCGAGGTCATCGCCTCGCGCGCCGATTCCCTCGCCGTCGGCGACCACGTCCTGCACGGCCTCGGCTGGCGCGAGTACGCGGTCCTGGACGCCCAGCGCGTCGCCAAGGTCGACCCGTCGCTGGCGCCCCTCACCGCCTACCTCGGCGTGCTCGGCATGCCGGGCCTGACCGCCTACGCGGGCCTGCTGGAGGTCGCGTCCTTCAAGGAGGGCGACGCCGTCTTCGTGTCCGGCGCGGCCGGTGCGGTGGGCAGCGAGGTCGGCCAGATCGCCAGGCTCAAGGGCGCCTCCCGGGTCATCGGCTCGGCCGGCTCCGACGAGAAGGTCAGGCTCCTGGTCGAGGAGTACGGCTTCGACGCCGCCTTCAACTACAAGAACGGCGATGTCGCCAAGCAGCTGAAGGAGGCCGCGCCCGACGGCATCGACGTCTACTTCGACAACGTCGGCGGCGACCACCTCGAAGCGGCCATCTCCTCCCTGCACGTCCACGGCCGGGTCGCCATCTGCGGCATGATCTCGATGTACAACGCCACCGAGCCGACCCCCGCGCCGCGCAACCTCGCGCAGGTCATCGGCAAGCGCCTGCGCCTGCAGGGCCTGATCGTCACCGACCACTACGCGCTCCAGCCGCAGTTCGTCCAGGAGGCCTCCGCCTGGATCCGCTCCGGCGAGCTGAAGTACAGCGAGACCAAGGTCTCCGGCATCGAGAACGGCGTCGAGGCCTTCCTGGGCCTGCTGCGCGGCGAGAACACCGGCAAGATGATCGTGAGCCTGGACGACTGAGCGGGGTCACGGCCCTCGGCGGCCCGGTCCGCACCCGGCCGCGGCGTCCGCGGGCCGCGGTGCGGGCACGGGCCCGGCTCGCGGAAATCCCCTTGCCGCAGGCGCCGGCCCGGGCCAGGGTCTGGCCCATGGCAGAGATCACCGTGCGCCCCCTGGAGCCCGACGACTGGGCCCTCTACCGCGCCGTCCGCCTGGCCGCCCTGACCGACGCCCCCGAGGCGTTCGGCTCCACCCTGGGCCGCGAGCAGGCCTTGACGGAGGACGACTGGCGCGAGCGCCTCGCACACCGCAGCCAGTTCGTCGCCGAGGACGGCGGCGAGGCCCGCGGGCTGGTCGGCGTCGTCCCGGCCGGCCCCGGTACCGCCGACCTGGTGTCCATGTGGGTGCACCGAGCCGCGCGAGGACGCGGGGCCGGCGACCTCCTGGTGCGCGAGGCGCTGCGCTGGGCGGGCGACCACGGCCGACCCCGGGTCCGGCTCTGGGTGACGGAGGGCAACGCGCACGCGGAGCGTCTCTACGCCCGCCACGGCTTCCAGCGGACGGGGCGGGTGCAGCCCGTGCGGGCCGGATCGCACGAGCGGGAGTTCGCCATGGTCCGCCCTGCACCCCGGCCCCTTGCGCCGGCCCGTTAGGCTCGTCGGCAGGCCGTCGCGATCCGTGGGCGCGAGTCGCGGCGAATCACAGGAGGATCTCGTATGTCCATCCAGACCGTCGACGTCGTCTACACCGCCGTCGCCACCGCCGAGAACGGCCGTGACGGCCGCGTCGCCAGCGACGACGGCAAGCTCGACGTGGTCGTCAACCCGCCCAAGGAGCAGGGCGGCAGCGGCGCCGGCACCAACCCCGAGCAGCTCTTCGCGGCCGGCTACAGCGCCTGCTTCCAGGGCGCGCTCAGCGTCGTCGCCCGCCGGGAGAACGCCGATGTCTCCGGCTCCCGGGTGACCGCCAAGGTCGGCATCGGCAAGACCCCGGACGGCGGTTTCGGCCTCACGGTCGAGCTCTCGGTGTCGATTCCGCAGGTCGACGCGGCCACCGCCCAGGACCTCGTGGAGAAGGCCCACCAGGTCTGCCCGTACTCGCACGCCACCCGCGGCAACATCGACGTCAAGCTGACCGTCGCCTGATCCGCCGCTGACCGGCGACTCCACCAGGGGCCGCATCCCGCGAAGGGGTGCGGCCCCTGTCGCGTGCGCCGGATTCCGCCCCGTGGGCTCAACTCGCGCTATTCTCAAGGGGCTTCATCGCGTTCCTCCCCACAGCTTCGTCGGCGCACCGCCGGCGGAGGCCCTGACTTCCGGGGCCTGTCCGGAGGAGCGAGGAGGAGCGATGGACGATCAGGACACGGAGCAGGAGAGCGACCGATGGGCCCCGCCTGACAGGTGGCAGGTCGTACTCGGCGTGCTGAGCCTGCTGGTGGCGGTCGTCGCGTGTGTGGGGCAGTTCGCCCGGTAGTCGGCGGGTTGGGCCCACAGGTCCGGACACGGCCGGTGCGCGCCATCGAGGCGGGACGGTCAACGGGGGAGTGCCCGGGCCGATCCTCCGTGCGGCGCACGGCTCCCGCACCGCCTCCGCGAACCGGTCGCACGGCGCGTACAGGGCGGGACCCGACGCACCTGGCTCCGGAGCCGACCACCCCTCGATGTGACACAGGCAACATTCACGGCGTCTTGACGCGACGGCCGTGTAATCGATTTCGTAGCCCCCACGAAAACCTCCTGAAATCGATTACACGGCGATCGTGCGCAGGGCCCCCGGGCGGTCCGCGGTCGCCCGGACGGAAGCGGCAACGGCGCCATGGCGAACATCAAAGAGGTGGCAGAGCGGGCAGGGGTCTCCGTCGCCACGGTCTCCCGGGTGCTCAACGGCCACAGCCCGGTCGCCGAGACCCGGGAACGGGTGCTGGCCGCCGTACGGGAGCTGGGCTACCGCCCCAACAACGTCGCCCGCGCGCTGCGCACCGCCCGCACCGGCACGCTCGGCCTGATCATCAGCGACCTCACCAACCCCTTCTTCACCGAGCTGGCCGACGCCGTCGAGGACGCCGCCCGGAGCCTCGGCTACAGCCTGGTCATCGGCAACGCCGGCGAGCGCCCCGAGCAGCAGGACGACTACATCCGCACCCTGCTCGACCGCCGGATCGACGGCCTGCTGGTCAGCTCGGCCGGCACCGGCTCGGCGATGCTCGGCGAGGCCGTCGCCGCCGGCACCCCGCTGGTCCTGCTGGACCGCACCGTGCCCGGCGTCGACGCCCCCTGCGTACGCGCCGACGGCGCCGCCGCGCTCACCGACCTCGCCGCCCATCTCGCCGCCCTCGGCCGCCGCCGCCCCGCGATCATCGTCGCGCCGGCCGGCACCCCCACCGGCGACGAGCGCCTCGAACTGTTCCGCACGGCGCTGGCCGACCACGGCCTCGCCCTGCCCGACGAGCGGGTCGGCGCCACCCCCGACCTCCAGCCCACCGGCGGCCGGCGGGTGATGAGCGGCCTCCTCGACCTGCCCGAGCCACCGGACGCGGTGCTGGCCACCGACAACCTGATGGCGCTGGGCGCGATGGACGAACTTCGCGCGCGCGGGATGCGGGTGCCCGACGACATGGCGCTGGTGGTCTACGACGACGTGCCGTGGTTCGCCCACATCGACCCGCCGCTGACCGCCATCGCCCAACCCACCCGCGAACTGGGCCGGGCCGCCGTCGCCACCCTCCTGGAGCGGATCGAGGGCCGGCCCGCCGACTCGGTGCTGCTGCCGGCCCGGCTGGTCGTCCGGCGCTCCTGCGGCGAGCGGGCCGGCTGAGCGGGTCCGGCGCGCCGCGCCCAGACCATCCACCACCGCAAGGCGACCCGAAGAAGAGAGGGGCAGCGCATGACCGGCGTCGACGACGACGTACCGGGCGGCCGCGAGCTGCTGCGCGTGGAGGGGGTGACCAAGTCGTTCCCGGGCGTCCGCGCACTGGACGGGGTGGACCTGAGCCTGCGCGGCGGCGAGGTGCACGTCCTGCTCGGCGAGAACGGCGCGGGCAAGAGCACCCTGATCAAGATGCTCTCCGGCGCCCACCGCCCCGACGCCGGACGCATCCTCTTCGACGACGGGCCGCACGGCCTGCGCGAGGTGCGCATCCGCTCCGCGCGGGACGCCGAACGCCTCGGCATCGCCACGATCCACCAGGAGTTCAACCTCGTCCCCGGGCTGACCGTCGCCGAGAACCTCTTCCTGGGCCGCCAGCCGCGCACCGCGCTCGGTCTGATCGACCGCAGGGCCCTGCGCGCCCGCGCCGCCGAGCTGCTCGCCCGCGTGGGCCTGGACGTCTCCCCGGACACCCCGGTCGCCGAACTGGGCATCGCCCGGCGGCAGATGGTCGAGATCGCCAAGGCGCTCAGCCTCGACGCCGGTGTCCTGATCATGGACGAGCCGACCGCGGTGCTCACCTCCGAGGAGGTCGACACCCTCTTCGCGATCGTCCGCGCACTGCGCGACGCCGGCGTCGGCATCCTCTTCATCACCCACCACCTGGAGGAGATCGGCGCGCTCGGCGACCGGGTCACCGTCCTGCGCGACGGCCGCTCGGTCGCCCAGGTGCCCGCCGCCACCGACCAGGACGAGCTGATCCGCCTGATGGTGGGCCGGGACATCGCCGAGCAGTACCCGCGGGTGCGCCCCGACGAGCCGGGTGCGCCCCTGCTGCGGGTCCGCGGTCTGACCCGTCACGGGACGACGGCCGGGCCGGTCTTCGAGGGCATCGACTTCGAGGTGCGGGCCGGAGAGGTGGTGGGCCTGGCCGGACTGGTCGGCGCGGGCCGTACCGAGGTCGTCCGGGCCGTCTTCGGCGTGGACCGCTACGACGCCGGCACGGTCGAGGTCGACGGCGAGCCGCTGGCCGGCGGCGATGTGCGCGCCGCGATGCGCGCCGGCCTCGGCCTCGTACCGGAGGACCGCAAGGGACAGGGCCTGGTCCTGGACGCGTCCCTCCAGGACAACCTCACCCTCGCCCGGCTCGACCGCGACACCCGCGGCGGGCTGGTGGACCGCGGCGCCCAGCGGCGCGAAGCGGCCGCCGTCGCCGAGCGGTTGAGGGTGCGGATGAGCGGTCTGGCGCAGCCCGCCCGTACGCTCTCCGGCGGCAACCAGCAGAAGATCGTCATCGGCAAGTGGCTGCTGGCGGACACCAGGCTGCTGATCCTCGACGAACCCACGCGCGGCATCGACGTCGGCGCCAAGGTCGAGATCTACCAGCTCGTCAACGAACTGACGGCGGCCGGCCGGGCGGTGCTGATGATCTCCAGCGATCTGCCCGAGGTGCTCGGCATGAGCGACCGGGTGCTGGTGATGTCCCAGGGCCGGCTGGCCGGCGAGCTGCCGGCCGCAGCAGCCACCCAGGACGCCGTGATGGAGCTGGCGCTGCGGCCCCCGCACGGCACCCCCGACGGCAACCGCACCGACCAGAGCGCGATGGAGGGCTCCGATGTCCGCTGAGGTGAAGACGGCAGCCGCCGCCCAGGCGGTGGGACGGGCACCGGCCCGGGGCGGCCCCGGGCCGTGGTTCTCCCGGGCGGTCCTCAAAAACGGCCCGCTCGGCGGTCTGATCGCCCTGGTCGTCGTGATGGCCGCGCTGTCCGGGGACTTCCTCAACGGGCAGAACCTCCTCAACGTCGGCGTCCAGGCGTCGGTCACCGCGATCCTCGCCTTCGGTGTCACCTTCGTGATCGTCTCGGCCGGTATCGACCTGTCGGTCGGCTCGGTCGCGGCGCTCTCCGCCACCGTCGTCGCCTGGGCGGCCACCGGCGGGGGCCTGCCGGTGTGGGCTTCGGTGCTGCTCGGCCTCGCGGTCGGCGCGGCGGCCGGACTGGTCTCCGGCGCGCTGGTCGCCTACGGCAGGCTGCCCGCCTTCATCGCCACGCTGGCGATGCTCTCGGTCGGCCGCGGTCTGGCGCTGGTCATCTCCGGCGGCTCGCCGATCGCCTTCCCCGGCCCGGTCGGCCGGCTCGGCGACACCCTCGGCGGCTGGCTGCCGGTACCCGTCCTGGTCATGATCGTGATGGGGCTGGTCGCCGCCCTGGTCCTGGCCCGTACGTACACCGGACGCGCGATGTTCGCGATCGGCGGCAACGAGGAGGCGGCCCGGCTCTGCGGCATCGACGTCAAGCGCCGCAAGCTCGTCATCTACGCGCTGTCCGGGCTGTTCGCGGCGGTGGCCGGCATCGTGCTCGCGGCCCGGCTCACCTCCGCCCAGCCGCAGGCCGCCGTCGGGTACGAGCTGGACGCGATCGCCGCCGTGGTGATCGGCGGGGCCAGTCTCTCCGGCGGCTCCGGCAAGGCCTCCGGCACCCTCATCGGCGCGCTGATCCTCGCCGTACTGCGCAACGGCCTCAATCTGCTGAGCGTCTCGGCGTTCTGGCAGCAGGTGGCCACCGGGCTGGTCATCGCGCTGGCGGTGCTGCTGGACACGCTGCGCCGCCGGAGCGCGCGATGACCGGCCGGGGCCGGAGCGCGGCGGGGACCGACCGGACGGCGCGGACCGTACGCCTCAGGAAGGCCGCCGGGCGCGGGGCGTTCGCCCGGGCCAGGGCGCCGCTGGCGGCCGGGCTGGCCGCGACCGTGGCCCTCGGGCTGGCCGGCTGCGACCGCGGCGGCGACACCGACCTGGGGCTCGCGCTGTCCACGATGAACAACCCCTTCTTCGTCGGCATCAAGGAAGGCGCCCAGGCCGAGGCGGACGCCCGCGGGCTGCACATCAACATCACCGACGCGCAGAACGACCCCACCCAGCAGATCAACCAGATGGAGACGTTCACCAGCCAGAACGTCAAGGCGGCGATCATCAACCCGGTCGACTCCGACGCCGCCGTCCCGGCCGTCGGCGTCGCCAACCGGGCGAAGGTGCCGGTCATCTCCATCGACCGCGGCGTCAACGGCGGCACGGTCGGCTCGACCATCGCCTCCGACAACGTCGCGGGCGGCCGGCTCGCCGCGAAGACGCTGGCCGAATCGCTCGGCGGCAAGGGGAAGGTGGCGTTCCTGGAGGGCCGGCCCGGCACCTCCGCCGCCCGCGAGCGCGGCCGGGGCTTCGAAGAGGGCATCAGGAAGTACCCCGGCATCCAGGTCGTCGCCCGCCAGCCCGCGGACTTCGACCGCACCAAGGGCATGGACGTGATGTCCAACATGCTGCAGGCGCACCGCGACATCGCCGCGGTGTTCGCCGCCAACGACGAGATGGCGCTCGGCGCGTCCAAGGCGCTGGGCGGGCGGTCCGGCGGGGACGTGAAGGTGGTGGCGTTCGACGGCACCCCGGACGGAGTCAAGGCCGTCCGCGGCGGCGCCCTGACCGCCACCGTCGCCCAACAGCCCGAACTCCTCGGCAGGCAGGCCGTGGACTGGGCGCTGAAGGCCGCCCGCGGTGAGAGGCTGCCGGAGTCGGTCAAGGTGCCGGTGGTGCTGGTGACGGCGAAGAACGCCGCGACGTTCGACGGCGGATGAGACGGCGGGCGGGCCGGCGAGTGGGACGGCAGGCGAGACGACAGATGACAACAATCGGCAGAGCGGCGCACGGCTATCGGAGCGCGCCGCTGAGACATGGGAGAACGGCGCATGTATGACGTCCTGGTGGTCGGCTCGGCCAACGCGGATCTGACGGTACGGGTCGAGCGGCGGCCCGGCGCGGGAGAGACCGTGCTCGGCACGGACCTGGTCGAATCGGCCGGCGGCAAGGGCGCCAACCAGGCGGCCGCCGCGGCCCGGATCGGCGGCCGCACCGCACTGCTGGCGCGGGTCGGCGGCGACGCGTACGGCGAACTGCTGCTGCACGCCCAGCGCGGGGCCGGCACCGACGTCACACCGGTCATCGTGGACGAGGCGGCCCGCACCGGCACCGCGATGATCATCGTCGACCCGGACGGCGACAACAGCATCGTGGTCTCGCCCGGCGCCAACGCCGCCCTCAGCCCGCAGGACGTGGCCGCGGCGAAGGAGGTCATCGCCGCCTCCTCGGTGGTCTCCCTCCAGCTGGAGATCCCCATGGAGTCGGTACGGGCCGCCGCCGAGGCCGCCGCGCAGGCCGGCACCCGGGTCGTGCTCAACCCCTCTCCGGCCCCCGAGGCGGCCCTCGCCACCGAACTCCTCGCGGTGGCCGACCCGTTGGTGGTCAACGAGCACGAGGCCCGCCGGCTCTCCGGCCGCGCCGACGGCACCCCCGCCGAGTGGGCGCAGGCGCTGCTCGACCAGGGCGCCCGCTCGGTCGTGGTCACCCTCGGCGGGGACGGCGCGCTGGTCCTGGACGCCGCCGGAGCCAGCGAGGTCGCCGGCGTCCGGGTCAAGGCCGTGGACACCACCGGCGCCGGCGACGCCTTCACCGGCGCCCTCGCCACCCGCCTGGCGCGCGGCGACTCGCTCCCGGAGGCCGCCCGCTTCGCCGTACGCGTCGGCGCCGCGGCCGTCACCAAGCCGGGCGCCCAGCCGTCCTATCCGACCCGGGCCGAGCTGGAGCTGCTGGCGCCGGAGGCTCCGCAGGGCTGAGGCCCGTCGGCCGGTCCGGCGCCGCACGGGCGCCGGGCCGTCAGCCGGCCGGTGGTGTCACCGCGCCGGTGGTGTCACAGCCCCTCCACCGGGCCGTACAGCGCGTGCTCCGCGCCGGTCGCCAGCGCCCAGTAGCGGTCGCCGTAGGACCAGTGCCACCACTCGGTGGGGTAGTTGACCAGACCCGCCGCCCGCAGGGCGGAGGCCAGTATCCGGCGGTTGGCGCGGGTCGCGGGCGTCAGATCCGGGGCGCTGGTGTAGCACGCGCCGTCGCTCTCCTCCGGCGAGGCGTCGATGGGTGTCCCCATGTCGACGCCTTGACCGTCCGCCGTGACCAGGGTGACGTCCACCGCGCCGCCCGCGCTGTGCGGCGCGATGTCGGGCGGCGACACATAGCGGCTGGCGGCCCGGTGGATGCGCTCGGCATCCCAGCCGGGCTGGGCGGCGCGCAGCTTCTGGGCGTACCCCTCGAAGTAGCGGCGCTGCAGCTCCGGCGGGCGGTAGCCCTCGACGAGCTGCAGCCGTAGCCCGTCCGGCAGCGACTCCTGCGCCGCCAGCAACCGCCGCAGCACCCCCTGCCGCAGATGGGCGGACGCGCCCCGCTCGTCGAGCTGGTCCGCGGCCGCCAGCAGCGCGGGCGCCGCGGTGCGGACGTCCACCAGCGGCTCACCGCACTCCTCGACCCCGATCGCCGCCACCGCAGGGTCCGCCATCAGCGTGATCAGGTCGCGGACATCGGTCAGCACCAGCTCGGAGCCCTCGCCCGGCGCCAGGTCCGTCCCGGCGCCGGCCGTCGCCACCTGCTCGCCCGTGGGCAGCCAGGCGCCGCTGCGGCCGCAGGCCGGGCGGTCGGGGCGGTCGACGCCGGTCCCGGTGCCGGTGCCGTTGGCGAGGAGGATGTGCAGCCCGTGCTTGCGCGCCATCGCCGCGTACCGCGCCATCCACTCCGGGTCGTCGTGGAAGGAACTGGCGAGGTACACCCGGCAGCCGTCCGCCGCGGCCTGCTCGGGCACCTCGGGAAACTCGTTGTCGTAGCAGGTGGCGAGCGCGAAACGGATCCCGCCCAGGGTGAAGCGGCCCTCGGCCGTGCCCGGCGTGAAGAGGTCGTTCTCCGCCCCGGACAGGTGCCGCTTGTCGTAGCGGGTGAGCAGCGCACCGTCCGGCCCGTAGACGAAGGTGCTCACGAACGGGCGGTGGCCGTCCTGCGACGCGCGCCCCGGGGCGTTGACGACCGCGGCGGTGCCGGTCGCCCGGCAGGCCTCCCTGACGGGCGCCAGCCGGGGGTCGTCGGGGTCGACCGTCATCTTCTCCGGATCGGCCGCTATGGCCTCCAGGTCGTAGCGTGACAGCGCGAGTTCGGCGAAGACCACCAGATCCGCGTTGCGCCCGGCGGCCTCGGTGATGAGCGCGGCCATCCGCGCGGCGTTGCCGTCGATGTCGCGTGGTACGGGGGTGAACTGTGCGGCAGCAAGGATCATGGCTCCATGATGCCGCCGCGGTTCACCGCGTGTGACGGCCTGTGGACAACCCGGCCGGTCCCGCCGCCGCGCTACCCTCCGGCGGCCTCCTTCGCAGCCGCCACCGCCACGACCGCCCGCACCTGCCCGATGATCGCGACCCGGTTGTGCACGAAGACCGGGTCGGTGACCTGACCGCCGGCCGGATCGGTGTTGCCGGGACCGAACTGGAGCACCGGAGTGTGCAGATGGCCGCCCGGGAGCGCCGGCCGCCGCACCGCGTCCCGCAGCAGCGTCGCCCGGTAGGCGATCTCGTTGGACAGGTAGTCCCCGCCGCCACCGGCGCGGGCCGTGGACCCCGGAGTCGGGCCGTCCGGCCGCTCGACCGGCTCGGTGCCGCCCGCCGGGATCTCGGTGACGGCCGTGTGGTCGACCACCGGATACGGCCCGGTGTCCGCCGCGGTGATCCGCGCGTACGGCAGGCTGGTGGTCGTCCACTGCGGCTGCGGCGTCACGGTCGGCACGCCCGCCGGGATCGGCACCGTCTCCGTACGGGACTCCCGCACATTGTCCGGATAGCCGCCCCGCCAGGCCCCGTTGGTCCGCTCGACGTCGAACCTCCCCGGGCGTCCCTGGCTGATCGTCGTGAACAGGTCCACCTGCCGCGGTCCGCGCCGGAAGTGCGGAAGGAGGGTGCGCTCCACCGTGCCGGCCGCGAAGTCGGCCCACCGTACGGGGAAGACCGCGGCCTCGATCCGGGCCGTTCGGCCCGACGCGGTACGCACCGTCGTCCCGTCCAGCGCGAGTGCCGCCGCCCCCGACGGATTGCTCCGCCGCGGATCGGCGTCCAGCTGGAACGGGTCGAACCCGGTCACCACGATCCGCAGCACCTGCTTCCCGGCGGGCAGTTCGATGCCGTCCTGCCCGCGCGAGCCGCGCTCCAGCGAACCGAGCAGCGCGGCACGCCGGGCGGGGGACAGTGCGAAGTCCGGCCGCCACTGCCGCAGTTCCTTGGTCATCCCCAGCCGCGCCCAGTACAGCGGCCGGTCGTCGTCCCGGCTCAGATCGCCGCCCTCGGGCCCGCGCCCCTGCGCCCGGTCCACCGCCCGCCGCCACAGTGCCCGTCCCGCGTCCTGGACATAGCGCCTGGCCTGCGGGTAGCCCTCCAGACGGGCCAGCCCGCGCCCGAACTCCCGTGCCTGGTCGTCGAATGCGCTGCGCCGCAGGATCTCCTGCGGCGCGGCCTGCGTCAGCCGGGCCTCCTCCACCGTGACCCGCTCGACCGCGGTCCGGGCCGCGGCGGCGCCGCTCCCGCCGGCCGCTTGGGCCGGGGCCGTCAGGGACAGCGGGACGGTGGCGAGCAGTGCGATGCCGAGTGCGACCGGCTTGGTGCGTATGCGTCTCATGGGGCGAGTAAAACGGGGCGCGCGGTGCGGCGGTAGAGGGCGCGGGATGGCTTGATACGGCCCGCGGTTAGGGTTTCTCGTCCGGTCCGCCCATGCGTCCGGCACGTACCAGGAATTCAGGGGGAATCTCCGTGGCCACACCGCCACCGCCGCACGGCCCTCACCCGTACGCGCAGCCGTATGGCCAGCAGCCCACGGGACCCTACGTCCAGCAGCCCACAGGGCCTTACGCCCAGCAGCCCACGGGGCCCTACGCCCAGCAGCCGCACCCCGCGCCCTACGCCACCGCCCCCGGCTGCGAGTTCTGCGGTGCCCAGCCCGCCGTCCGGGCCACCGTGCGCGGGCATCAGGGCATCCTCTTCCTGATGCGGTTCCTCAGCCGGAGCGCGGTGTTCTGCCGCTCCTGCGGGCTGGCCACCTACCGCGAGATGTCCGCGAAGACCCTGTGGCAGGGCTGGTGGAGCCCGCTGTCGGTGGTCATCACCCCGATCACCCTGCTGGTGAACCTCGGCCCACGGGCCCGCTTCCGCAAACTGGCCGCCCCGGCAGGCGGCTTCGGGCCCTCCCTCGATCCGGGCAGGTCGCTGCTGCGCCGCCCCGAGGCGCTGCTGTTCCTGGTGCCGATGGCGCTGGTGGTGCTGGCGATCCCCACCCTGTTCGTACTGGGCGCGTTCGTCGAGGGAGCGGGTATCGGGAAGACCCCGACCCTCGCCGTCGGGGACTGCGTCCGCAACGAAGGCGACTGGCACGACCAGGACCTCGAAGTCGTGGCATGCGGATCGGCCGATGCCCAGTACCTGGTGACCCGCAGGCTCGACGCCCCCAAGGACACCTGCGCGGACGGCGAGCTGCTCGCGGACCTCGAATACAGCCCGGACAAGATGACCGTCTCCTGCCTCGCGCCGGTCCGCTGAGGGGGGCTCTCGCCGATCTGGGCCGGCCCTCGGGATCAGGCCGGGTCGGCCTCGCCGGGCTCTTCGGTCGGCCCGTCGTTCCCGCTCCCGTCCCGGTGCCCGCTCCCGTGCTCGTGCCCGTCCCCGCTCCCGAGCAGCGCCAGGAAGTCCCGGAACGCCGCGGGCATGTCCACGTCGTCCGGATCCAGCAGCCACTGCAGCTGCAGCCCGTCCATCACCGCGACCAGCAGCGGCGCCGCCCGCTGCGGGGTCAGGCCACCGGGCAGCCTGTCGCCGTACTCGGCCCGCAGCGCCTCGGCCATCGCGGCGCGTACGCAGCGGAAGCGGGACTCGAAGAAGTCGCGGGCGGGGTGGCCCTCGGTGATGCTGTCGGCGGACAGCACGGTGTAGGTCTGCACGATGCCGGGGCGGGTGGCGTTGTAGTCGACCAGCTGGGCGAGGGTGTCGGTGCGCCGGGCCCCGGACGCCGCGGCTGCCGAGGCCAGATCCCAGCGGTCGCGCGCCTCCAGCACGCCGACCAGCAGCAGCTCCTTCGTGGGGAAGTGGTGCAGCAGGCCCTGCTGGGTCAGCCCGGCGCGCTCGGCGACGGCGGCGAGCGAGGTACGGCGGTAGCCGCGCTCGGCGATCAGCGCCATGGCGGCCTGCAGGATCGCCTCCCGCCGCTCCGCGCGCTGCGCCTCGCGCCCGCCGCCGGCCCGCCGCGCGGCCGGCCGGCCGTCGCGGGGCGCCTGCTGCTCTCGTGCACTCACCGGCCGAGCGTAACCCCGGAGTGGAGGTCCCGTACGGATAGGTAACGGAAAGGTGACGATGCTTACCGTTCGGCAGGTGGGAGGGAAAGAATCCGGACAGGGAGGCCGTAGATCCATTCAGGGAGCACGGGAGAGCCGCATGACCGACGACCAGCCCCTCGACCCCGCCCACGACGACGACCGGCATCCGATCCGCGACCGGCATCCGATCCGCGACCGGGCCCCGGACCGCGACCCGGCTCCGGACCGCGACCGGGCCCTGGACGACGACCGGGCTCCGGGCGACGACCGCGCCGGCGCTCACGCCGCGGCCGTCGAGCGGGCCCTCGCCGCACTCGACCTCGACACCAAGACCCGGCTGCTGTCCGGCCAGGACATGTGGACGCTGCCGGCCGTGCCCGGGATCGGGCTCCGCTCGCTGGTGATGTCGGACGGCCCGATCGGGGTACGGGGCTCGCAGTGGAGCGCCGAGGACCCCTCCATCGCGCTGCCCGGCCCCACGGCGCTGGCCGCCACCTGGGACCCCGGCCTGGCCCGCCGGGCCGGTCACCTCCTCGCCCAGGAAGCCCGCCGCAAGGGTGTGCACGTCCTGCTGGCCCCGACCGTCAACCTGCACCGCTCACCGCTGGGCGGCCGCCACTTCGAGTGCTATTCGGAGGACCCGCTGCTCACCGGCGCGATCGGCGCCGGATATGTGCGCGGTGTGCAGGAGGGCGGCGTCGGCACGACGGTCAAGCACTTCGTCGGCAACGACGCCGAGACCGACCGGCTCACCGTCGACAACCGCATCGCTCCCCGGCCGCTGCGCGAGCTGTATCTGGCGCCCTTCGAGCACATCGTCGAAGAGGCCCGCCCCTGGGGCATCATGACCGCCTACAACCAGGTCAACGGCTCGACGATGACCGAGCACCGCTCGCTCGTCCACGAGGTGCTGCGCGGCGAATGGGGCTTCGACGGCGTCAACGTCTCCGACTGGACGGCGGCCCGCGACACCGTGCGCGCACTGCGCGGCGGGCTGGACGTGGCGATGCCGGGCCCCCGTACGGTCTACGGCGCCCCGCTCGCCGAGGCCGTCCGCGCGGGGCAGGTCGCGGAGTCGGAAGTCGACGACGCGGTGCGCAGGGTGCTGCTGCTCGCCGCGCGCACGGGGTGCCTCGACGGGGTGCCGGCCGCCGTCGACCCGGCCGGTGTCCCGCGGGGGATCGACGGCCGGGCGGTGGCCCGTGAGGTCGCCCGGCGGGGCTTGGTCCTGCTGCGCAACGAGCCCGTCGGCGGCGCGCGGCGGGCGCTGCCGATCGACCCCGCGGCGGTCCGGAGCGTCGCCGTCGTCGGCGCCGGCGCGCGCGAGGCGCGGGTGCTCGGCGGCGGCTCGGCCACGGTCTTCCCCGAGACCGTGGTCTCTCCGCTGGAGGGACTGCGGGCCGCGCTGCCCGACCACGTCGAGGTCGCCTTCGCGACCGGTGCCGATCCGCGCACCCGCCTCCCGCACGCCCGCGACGGCTTCACCCTGCGCGCCCGCTACCTCGCCGCGGACGGCCGACTGCTGGCCGAGACTCCGCAGTTCGACGGTCGGGTGCGCGCCACGGGCAGCTTCCCGGCGGGTGTCACCCGGCACAACCTCGACGCCGTCGAACTGACCGGGAGCTTCACCCCGCGGCTCACCGGCAGCCACACCTTCGCCGTCGCCGGCAGCGGCGAGCTGCGGCTGACCGTCGGCGGCTCGGTCCTCTTCGACGACCGCTGCGCGCCGGAGGGCAGCGACCCCTTCGAGACGCTCATGCACCCCGTCGAGCGGCGGGTGACGGCGGAGCTGACGGCGGGGGAGCGGGTCGAGATCACCCTGCGTTTCGTCCCGCTGCGGCTCGGCCCGGGCGAGGGCATCGACGCGCTGTACTTCTCCCTCGGTCACAGCGAGCCGCAGCGCGACCCCGGCGCGGAGATCGAGGAGGCGGTCCGCGTCGCGGCGGCCGCCGATGTCGCGGTCGTGGTCGTCGCCACCACCGAGGAGGTCGAGTCCGAGGGCTTCGACCGCGGCGACCTGCGGTTGCCCGGCCGCCAGGACGAGCTGGTCACCCGGGTCGCCGCCGTCAACCCGCACACCGTCGTGGTCGTCAACTCCGGCTCGCCGGTGGAGCTGCCGTGGCGCGCGGAGGTGCCCGCGGTGCTGCTGAGTTGGTTCCCCGGCCAGGAGGCCGGTGCCGCGCTGGCGGACGTCCTGCTCGGCGCGCACGAGCCGGGCGGGCGGCTGCCCACCACCTGGCCGGCCCGGCTCGACGACGCCCCGGTCACCACCGTCACCCCGACCGAAGGCCGACTCGACTACTCCGAGGGCGTCTTCATCGGCTACCGCGCCTGGCAGCGGTCCGCGGTGGCCCCCGCGTACCCCTTCGGCCACGGTCTGGGCTACACCGACTGGGAGTACGAGTCGCTGGACACCACGCCGGACTCGGTGCGGGTCCGGGTCCGTAACGCGGGCGACCGGCCCGGCCGCGAGGTCGTCCAGATCTACCTGGCGCCGCCCGCGGACACCGCCCCGGATGCACCGGAGCGCCCGGCCCGCTGGCTGGCGGGTTTCGCCGTCGTCGAGGCCGCTCCCGGCGAGAGCGCCGAGGCCGAGATCCCGCTGCCGGACCGCGCCTTCGCGGTCTGGGAGGAGAAGGACCGCGGCTGGCGCCGGATCACGGGCGTCTACACCGTCGAGGCGGCGCACAGCGTCGCCGACCGCAGGCTGACCGCGGAGGTCACCGTGGGCTGACCCGGGCGCGTCCGGGGGCGCTTCCCTCCAGGGGCGCCCCCGCCACCCGGTCATGAGACCGCCGCCTTCATCGCCCCGGTCACGATGTCCTCACCGACACGTTCCCGCCGCTCGTCCGCGCCGTCACCTTGTGCCCGGACTTCGGGTCCGTCGGCACGGAGACCTTGCTGGTGCCGCCGCTGGTCGTGGCGTCCACCGCGTAGGTGCCCTTCGGCAGACGGATGGTCACATTGCCGCCGCTGGTCCGCCCCGAGACCTCGTCGGGCGCCGCGTCCAGCGCGACGTCCACATCACCGCCGCTGGTCTTCACCTCCGTCGAACGGGAGGTGGAGTCCGTGACGGTGATGTCACCGCCGCTGGTCTCCGCGGTGATCCGGCCGGCGGCCCCCCGGATGGTGATGTCGCCGCCGCTGGTGTGCAGATCTATCGAGGCGTCACGCGGCAGCAGCACGCGGTAGTCCACCTCGCACTTGCGCCCCATGCCGCAGTCCTCGGCCTTCAGCGTCAGCCGGCCGTCCTTGACCTTGTGCTCGGGCGTCGGCTTGCGGTCGTTGTAGCGGTATCTCTCGCGCACCTTGACCGACCCTCCGGCGGCGACCGGCACCACCTCGATGTCCCCGCCGTGCGTGGTCGCCGACAGCGCGGTGACCTTGCCGTCGACCGAGTACGTGCGCTCCGCCTCCTTCGTCGGGCCGAAACCCGACAGCGAGCAGCCGGTCACCAGCGCGGTCAACGCCGCACAGGACAGGACGAGATGAGGAACGCGGAGGCGGGCCATGGTGACGAGTTCTCCCGGGTCAGGCGACGGTCGGAGCGGATCGGAACCGATCACAGCCCATCTTCGGCCTTCGCCACCCCTCGGTCGTCGCCGTACGGTATGACCTTGCCGTCACCGCACGGTATGACACCCCCCTAGGGGACCTCCGCCCTCAGGCGGCCCCCGTGCCGGCCCGGCGTGGCCGGACCGAGAACCCGTACACGGTCTCCGAGCGGTAGCCCGCGCCGGGACGCAGGACCGTGCTGGGGAAGTCCGGGCGGTTGGGGGAGTCCGGGAAGTGCTGGGTCTCCAGGGCGAGACCGGCCGCCGGGCCGTAGGGGACCCCTGAGGTGCCGGTCAGGGTGCCGTCGAGGTGGCCGGCGGTGTAGAGCTGCAGGCCGGGCTCGGTGGTGGCCAGCTCCAGTGCCCGGCCGGAGCGCGGGTCGTACAGCTCGGCGACCTTGCGCGGCTGCTCGCTCACCCCGCCGTCGAGCGCGAAGTTGTGGTCGTAGGCGCCGTCCACCGCCCGTGCCGCACGGAAGTCGAAGCGGGTGCCGGCGACCTCGACGGGCGCGCCCGGCAGCGGAATGCCGGTGCCGTCGACGGGCGTGTACCGCGACGCCGCCAGCCGCAGCTCGTGCCCGGTGGCGCTGCCGCTGCCGTCGCCGCCCAGATTGAGATAGGTGTGGTTGGTGAAGCTGACGACCGTCGGAGCGTCGGTCCGCGCGCGGTAGGCGATCCGCAGCGCCGAGCCGTCCCGCCCCGGGGAGAGGGTGTACGTCACGCGCACGTCCAGGGTGCCGGGGAAACCCTCCTCGCCGTCCGGGCTGACCCGGTGCAGCTCCACCCCGCCGTCGACCTCCCGGGCGTCCCACACCACCCGGGAGAAGTTCCCCGGCCCGCCGTGCAGGCTGTTGCGCCCGTCGTTCGCCGTCAGCGGGTACGTCCTGCCGTCGAGCGCGAACCGCGCCCCGGCGATCCGGTTGGCGTACCGCCCGACCAGCGCCCCAAAGTACGACCCGCCGTGCGCGACGTACGAATCGAGATCGGCGAAACCGAGCGCCAGCTGCGCCGTCGTCCGGTCCCGGTCCGGGGCCTCGACGCTCTGGACGATCCCGCCGTACGTCAGCACCCCCACCCGCAGTGCGTCCGCCCCGGAGCCGGTCTGAAGGGTCCAGCGGTCGACCCGGGTGCCGTCGCCCAGCGTGCCGAAGGGTTCCCTGCCGACCTGCGTGTTCATGGCCGCGAGCCTATGCCCGGCGGGCCGTCCGGCGCCCTCCGGGGACCGCGGACGGCTACCGTGGCGGGTCCGGGGCGTGTCCGTCCCGGGCTACGACTGCCTGCGGGTGATCACCCGGAACGCCAGCTCCGCGAGTTCCCGCTGCCCGCGGGCGCCCGGATGGAACCAGTCCCAGGTGCTCAACTCCCGGTCGGTGAAGCGGTAGTCGAAGACCGAGCCGTCGAACCGGCACAGCGGATCCTTGCCGCACACCTCCGCCAGCGCCGAGTTGTACGCGACCACCCGCGCCCGGACCTTCGCCCGCCGGTCCTGTGCCGACTTCGTCAGATCGTCCGGGTCGCGCAGCATCGACCCGCAGATCCCCAGCTTCCACACTTCCTTGCCGAGTGGGTTCTTACGGCCCTCGGACCACAGTCGCAGCAGATCCGGCACCGCCGCGACGTACACCTGGGTGCGCGGCAGGGCGCGCCGCAGGGACGCCAGGGACCGCGTGAAGTCGGCCCGGAAGGCCGCCTCCGGGGTCATCGCGCCCACGCTGCGGCGGCAGGCGTCGTTCGCGCCGATCAGGACCGTGACCAGTTCGGGCTTGCGCCGGACGGCCGCGGCGACCTGGTCGGGCAGATCGCTCATCAGCGCGCCGGTCTTCGCGAAGTTCCAGCTGTGGGTGGTGGGGTGGGCGCCCAGCCGCCGGGCCAGGCTGTCGACCTTGGGGTCGGTGCCGGTGGCCCAGGAGACCTCGGGGCAGTCGGAGAGCACCGTGCAGGCGTCGAAGCCGACGGTGATCGAGTCGCCGAGCGCCGCCAGCGAGGCGGGGTCGGTCCGCCAGGTGGGCGCCTGCTTGGCCCGCTGATTGCCCGATGCGCCGGAGTGCGGGGCGGAGCCGCCGCCGGCACTACAGGCGGCCAGGGTGATCAACAGGGTGCCAGCGGCGGCTACGGTGCGTGAGATTCTCAGGCCCAGGCGGCTGCGCCGGGGGCGAAAGGGCCGATCGATCTGCGTCATCCCCTGTCCCCTCCGGCGTGCGAGTGATATCTCTTCGGGTACCGACGGTACGTCACCCTTTCGCCTGGCACTGCGCGGTAGCTTTGCCCCGTGCCTGCCGGGCGGTGACCCAAAGTGGCAAGTGCAGTCGGCACAGACAAATTACATCACGTCATTTCCTGTCCCTTTTGCGGCAAATTCAGTCCAATGGTGTTTACTGTAGGTCACCTCGCATGCTGGTGCCGAAGTGATCACTGGGGCAGAATGGCAACTGTCCCGGCCGCAACCGGAACGGGCACGAGGCCGCTGGGGAAGGCGAACCTCGAACCGCACTGGAGGTCCCGGTGACGACACGTGGAGTTCTGTACGTCCACTCCGCTCCGCGCGCGCTGTGCCCGCACGTCGAATGGGCAGTGGCGGGCGTCCTCGGTGTGCGCGTCAACCTCGACTGGATCCGCCAGCCGGCGTCTCCGGGCACGTGGAGAGCCGAGTTCTCCTGGCAGGGCGAGGTCGGTACGGCCTCCAAACTGGCCTCCGCGCTGCGCGGCTGGCATCTGCTGCGCTTCGAGGTGACCGCGGAACCCTGCTCCACCGCCGAGGGCGAGCGCTACAGCTCCACCCCCGACCTGGGCATCTTCCACGCCGTCACGGGCATCCACGGCGACATCCTGATCCCCGAGGACCGGCTGCGCGCCGCGGTCGCCCGCTCCGCGCGCGGTGAGACCGAACTGGCCGCCGAGGTGGCCAAACTCCTCGGCAAGCCCTGGGACGACGAACTGGAGCCGTTCCGGTACGCGGGCGAGGGCGCCCCCGTGCGCTGGCTGCACCAGGTCGTATGAGGAGTGCGGCGCCGGTGCGTTGCCTGCCCCGGGTCGTCTGAGGAGTGAGCGCTGGTGCGCTGCCTGCCCAGGGGGTCGTATGAGGAGTGCGGCGCCGGTGCGTTGCCTGCCCCGGGGTCGTCTGAGGACTGAGGCGCTGGTGCGCTGCCTGCCCCCGGTCGTCTGACGCCCGCTCGGTACTCCCCCGACACGCCGCGGCCGTGGGCATCGGCGCGGCCGCATGGCGCCCGCCCTTGCCTTGGAGCCCGCTCCAGCCTCTAGCGTGCCGCCATGACCGACAGCAACTCTTCCGACACCCCCTCAGTGGCGGTGCTCGGCACCGGAATCATGGGCACGGCGATGGCCCGCAACCTCGCCAGGGCCGGACTGGAGGTCCGCGCCTGGAACCGCACCCGCGCCAAGGCCGAGCCGCTGGCCGCCGACGGGGTCCGGATCGCGGACACCCCCGCCGACGCCGTGGACGGCGCCGAGGTGGTCGTGACCATGCTGCGCGACGGGGACGCCGTCCTCGACGCGCTGCGGCAGGCGGCACCGGCGCTCGGGGCCGGTGCGGTGTGGCTCCAGACGAGCACGGTGGGCCTCCAAGGGGTCGCCCCGCTCGCCCGGTTCGCCGGCGAGCACCGGCTGCGCTTCGTCGACTGCCCGGTCCTGGGTACCAAGGCGCCAGCGGAGAAAGGCGAGTTGGCGATCCTGGCGGCCGGCCCGCAGGACCTGCGCGAGCGCGCCGGGCAGGTCTTCGACATCGTCGGGAGCGCCACCCACTGGGTCGGCGAGGACGCCGCGAGCGGGGCCGCCAGCCGCCTCAAGCTCGTCGTCAACAGCTGGGTGCTGACCCTCGTCAACGGCACGGGGGAGGCTCTCGCGCTCGCCGAGGGGCTCGGGGCCGACCCGCGCGACTTCCTCGCCGTGGTCGCCGGCGGGGCGCTCGATGTGCCGTATCTGCGGCTGAAATCCGAGCTGATCCTGTCCGGGAACTACCCTGCGAGCTTCACGGTGTCCGCGGCCCGCAAGGATGCCCGGCTCATCACCGGGGCGGCCCGGGACGCCGGCGTACGGATGGACCTGGCGGCGGCGGCCGCCGAGCGCTTTCGCCGGGCCGAGGAGCAGGGCCACGGCGACGAGGACGCCGCGGCCGCGTACTTCGCGAGCTTCGAAGGCCGGGACCTGCCCCAGGGGCCGGGAGGGGACCGGGCCTGAGGACGCGCCAAGGGCCCGCCCGGTGTGGTTCACCGGGCGGGCCCTTGGCTCAGGTGCGAGGTGTCGTCCGCGTCAGACCGTGCGGAAGGCGAGCACGACGTTGTGGCCGCCGAAGCCGAACGAGTCGTTCAGGGCCGCGATCCGGCCCTCGGCGGGCAGCTTGCGGGCCTCGCCGCGGACGACGTCCGCGTCGGCCTCCGGGTCGAGCTCCTCGACGTTGATCGTCGGCGGAGCCGTCCGGTGGTACAGCGCCAGGATCGAGGCGACCGTCTCGATACCGCCGGCACCGCCCAGGAGGTGACCGGTCATCGACTTCGTGGCGGAGACCGCCATGTGGTCGGTGTCGTCGCCGAAGACCTTGCGCAGCGCCTTCAGTTCGGCCAGGTCGCCCTGCGGCGTGGAGGTGGCATGCGCGTTGACGTGCATGATCTCCGCCGGGTCGAGGTCGGTGTTGTCGAGGAGGTTCTGCAGCGCGTGCGCGATGCCGTTGCCGGACGGCTCGGGCTGCACGATGTCGTGGCTGTCGGCGGAGATGCCCTGGCCGACCGCCTCGGCGTAGACCTTGGCGCCGCGCTTGGCGGCGTGCTCGGCGGACTCCAGGACGATGACGCCGGCGCCCTCACCCATGACGAAGCCGTTGCGGGCGGTGTCGAAGGGACGCGAGGCGCCCTGCGGGTCGTCGTTCGACTTCGACATCGCCATCATGTTGCCGAACGCGGCGATCGGCAGCGGGTGGATGGCCGCCTCCGTACCGCCCGCGACGACGATGTCGGCGCGGCCCGTACGGATCATCTCGATGGCGTAGCCGATCGCCTCGGAGCCGGACGCACAGGCGCTGACCGGGGTGTGCACACCCGCGCGGGCGTTCACGTCCAGGCCGACGTTGGCGGACGGGCCGTTGGGCATCAGCATCGGCACCGTGTGCGGGGAGACGCGGCGTACGCCCTTCTCCTTGAGCACGTCGTACTGGCCGAGCAGGGTGGTCACACCGCCGATGCCGGAGGCGATGACGGTGCCGAGCCGGTCGGGGTTGACCGAGCCCGCCTCGCCGGCCGCCTGGTCGGGTTCACCGGCCTTGGCGGTGAAACCGGCGTCGGCCCAGGCCTCGCGGGCGGCGATCAGGGCGAACTGCGCCGAGCGGTCCAGCTTGCGGGCCTGCGCCCGGGGGAGGACCTCCGACGGGTCGACGGCCGCCTGCGCGGCGATGCGGACGGGCATGTCGGCGGCCCAGTCCTGGTCGAGGGTGCTGACACCGGAGCGTCCGGCGAGCAGTGCCTCCCACGTCGAAGCGCTGTCGCCACCCAGCGGTGTGGTTGCGCCGATACCGGTGACGACCACGGTGCGATTGGTCGCGTTCACGGGAATTCTTACTCCACGGGTAGAGGGGTCTGAATCGACGGCGCCACCGCCAGGTGGCGACATGCGCGGGAGCTGGATCAGCTCTGGTGCTTGAGGATGTAGTCGGTCGCGTCGCCGACCGTCTTGAGGTTCTTGACGTCGTCGTCGGGGATCTTCACGTCGAAGCGCTCTTCGGCGGCGACGACCACCTCGACCATGGACAGCGAGTCGACGTCCAGGTCGTCGGTGAAGGACTTGTCCACCTGGACGTCCTCGGTCGGGATGCCGGCGATCTCGTTGACGATCTCGGCGAGACCCTTGACGATCTCTTCCTGAGTGGCGGCCATGATGGCGCTCCTTCGGTCATTTTAAGGGGAAACTGCGTTACTTGTGGTGAAGGTCCGTGCGGCGGCCGACACGTCCGAGGACGTGCGGTGCTGCGCAGATCTTGCCTAGGGGAGGGTAACGACCGTCGCGGCGTAGACGAGACCCGCCCCGAAGCCGATGACCAGCGCGGTGTCGCCGCTCTTGGCCTGCCCGGTCGCCAACAGCCGCTCCATGGCGAGCGGAATGGAGGCTGCCGAGGTGTTGCCGGTGGTCTCCACGTCGCGGGCGACCGTCACGCTCTCCGGCAGCTTCAGAGTCTTCACCATCGAGTCGATGATCCGCATGTTGGCCTGGTGCGGGATGAAGACGTCCAGGTCGTCCGGGCTGACTCCGGCCGCCTCCAGCGCCTGCTGGGCGACCTTCGCCATCTCGAACACCGCCCACCGGAAGACCGCTTGGCCCTCCTGGGTGATGGCGGGGTACCGGATCTCCTCCAGGGCGGGGCGCGCTTCGGGCCCGTCGCCCCCGGGGAGCGGGGTGGAGCGGTAGACGTCCCAGCCGAGGGTCTGCTTGATGGTCTCGGACTTGTCGCCCTCCGAACCCCAGACCGTCGGGCCGATCGCCGGCTCCTTGGCCGGGCCGACGATCACCGCGCCGGCGCCGTCGCCGAAGAGGAAGGCCGTCGCGCGGTCCTCCAGGTCGGTCAGGTCCGACAGCCGCTCGACGCCGATGACCAGGACGTGCTCCGCGCTGCCCTCGGTCACCAGACCCTTGGCCAGGGTCAGCGCGTAACCGAAGCCCGCGCAGCCCGCCGAGATGTCGAAGGCGGCCGGCTTGCCGGCGCCGATGCGGTGCGCGATCTCGGTCGCGATGGCCGGGGTCTGCTTGAAGTGCGAGACGGTGGAGACGATCACGGCGCCGATCTGCTCGGGCGTGATGCCCGCGTCGGCGATCGCCTTGCCGGACGCCTCGATCGACATGGTCGCGACGGTCTCGTCGGGGCCCGCCCAGTGGCGGGTGGCGATGCCGGACCGTGAACGGATCCACTCGTCGGACGAGTCGATGTGCTTGAGGATCTCCTCGTTCGGCACGACACGGGTCGGGCGGTAGCCGCCGACACCCATGATGCGCGCGTACGGGACGCCCTTGGAGGGCTTGATCTTCGAGGTCATGCGCTTCGGACTCCTATTCGGCCGGTGCAGAGCCTGCTGCGGAGACGACCGATCCCGCTTCGGCGATCAGTGTGCGGGCCGCGTCGAGGTCGTCGGGCGTCTTGAGGGCGAGGGTCCGCACTCCGGGCAGCGCACGCTTGGCCAGACCGGTGAGCGTACCGCCGGGGGCGGCCTCGATGAGCGCGGTGACGCCGAGCTCCTTGAAGGTCTCCATGCACAGGTCCCAGCGCACGGGGTTGGCCACCTGGCCGACCAGGCGCTGCACCAGCTCCTGACCGGAGGAGACCAGCTGCCCGTCCTTGTTGGAGACGTAACGCGTGTGCGGATCGGCGACCGAGAGCTGGGAGGTCGCCGATTCCAGGGCCGAGACGGCAGGTGCCATGTGGTGAGTATGGAACGCGCCGGCGACCTTCAGCGGTACGACCCGGCGAGTGCCCTCCGGCTTGTTCTCGACCAGTGCGGCGATCTGCTCGGCGGTGCCCGCGGCGACGATCTGGCCGGCGCCGTTCACGTTCGCCGGGGTCAGGCCCAGCTGCTCCAGATGCGGGATGACGACGGCCTCGTCGCCGCCCAGCAGGGCGGCCATGCCGGTCTCGGTGACGGCGGCGGCCTCGGCCATCGCCTGGCCGCGCCGGCGCACCAGCGTCATCGCGGCCGCGTCGGAGACCGTGCCGGTCAGCGCGGCGGCGGCGAGCTCACCGACGCTGTGGCCGGCCGCCGCGCCGACCTGTGCGGCGAAGTCGTCGGCCGTCGCGAACAGCTGGCGGGCGGAGATCAGGGCGGAGGCCACCAGCAGCGGCTGGGCCACCGCGGTGTCGCGGATCTCCTCCTCGCCGGCCTTCGTTCCGTAGTGGACCAGGTCCAGGTCGATGGCAGCCGACCACTCACGGAGCCGGTCTTCGACACCGGGGAGGTCGAGCCAGGGAGTCAGGAAGCCGGGCGTCTGAGCGCCTTGGCCGGGAGCGACGAGTACGAGCACCCTCACACTCTCTCTTGTGGGTGGTTCCGCCCGCCCGTGGGGACAAGGACGAAGAACCATCGGGGTAATTGTTGGTCTCCGACAAAAGTCTAGGGTTGCGCCTCACCGTCAGCCAGACGCCCCAGAATCAGCGCGATACGGAGCGTGAACGCCGAGCGCACATCGGAGGGCGACCAGCCGGTGACGTCCGTCACACGTCGGAGCCGATAGCGCACGGTGTTGGGGTGGACGAAGAGCATACGGGCGGCGCCCTCCAGGCTGCTCGCCTGCTCCAGATAGACGCTCAGCGTCTCCAGGAGCGCGGACCCCGCCTCCTCCAGCGGTCTGTAGATCTCCTCCACCAGCTGGTCCCGCGCCACCGGGTCCGAGGCCATCGCGCGCTCCGGCAGCAGGTCGTCCGCCAGGACCGGGCGCGGGGCGTCCGGCCAGGCGGCGCAGGCCCGCAGCCCGGCGGCCGCGGCCTGCGCGGACCGGGTCGCGGCCAGCAGGTCCGAGACCACCGGACCGGCCACCACCGGACCGGCCGCATACGGACCGATCAGCGCCTTCGCCGCCTTGAGCGGGTTGTCCGAGCCGCCCGCGATCACCACCAGGCGGGAGCCCAGCACGCCGGTGAGGACCTGGAGCTTGGCGTGCCGGGCCGCCCGCCGGATCGCCTCCACGGTCAGTTCGCTGTCCCCGTCCGGGGCGGTGCCCAGCACCACGCACACATGCTCGGGGGAGTTCCAGCCCAGCGCCGCCGCCCGCGAGACCGCGCCCTCGTCGGCCTCCCCCGACAGCACCGCGTTGACCACCAGCGACTCCAGGCGGGCGTCCCACGCGCCGCGCGCCTCGGCCGCCTGGGCGTACACCTGGGCGGTGGCGAAGGCGATCTCGCGGGCGTAGACCAGCAGCGCCTCACGCAGCACCGACTCGTCCCCCGGGGCCGCGACCTCGTCGATGGCCGCCTCCATGACCTCGATGGTCGTGCGGACCATCTCCACGGTCTGGCGCAGCGTGATCGCCCGGGTCAGCTCGCGCGGCGCGGTACCGAAGACATCGGTGCTGATCGCCTGCGGGGTTTCCGGATGCCGGAACCATTCGGTGAAGGCGGCGATGCCGGCCTGGGCGACCAGGCCGATCCAGGAGCGGTTCTCCGGGGGCATCGCGCGGTACCACGGCAGCGTGGCGTCCATGCGTGCGATGGCCGCGGCGGCCAGTTTGCCGGACGAGTTCTCCAGGCGCCGGAGGGTCGCGGAGTGCGGGTGCGCGTCGCGCGATGCGGGTTCAGACACGGGACAAGCCTGCACTATCGGGGCGGGGAGGTGAGGGGGCGGGGGCTACGGTGGGCCGATGATTGAGGTGCGCAGGGGCGCGGAACGCTATCGGGGCGGCGATCCGGACGCCGGGATCGAGTCGCTGCACGCGTTCTCGTTCGGGCCCCACTTCGACCCGGACAATCTGCGCTTCGGCGCGCTGATCGCCTGCAACGAGGAGCGGTTGGCGGCCGGCGCGGGCTTCGACGAGCATCCGCACAGCGACACCGAGATCGTGACCTGGGTGATCGAGGGTGAGCTGACTCACCGCGACTCGGCCGGCCACGAGACCACCGTACGCCCGGGCGATCTCCAGCGGCTCAGCTCGGCGGGCGGCGTACGGCATGTGGAGCGCAACACGTCCGGCCGGCCGCTGCGCTTCGTCCAGATGTGGCTGGCGCCGACCGAATTCGGCGGGGAGCCGTCGTACGAGGTGGTGCGCGGCATCGCCGACGGCACTCCGTACGCGGTCCCGCGGGCCGGCGCCCTGCTGCACCTGCGTCGGCCGGCCGACGGTGAGCGCACCGCGGTCCCGGATGCCGCACGGGCGTATGTGCACGTCGTGCGGGGTGCCGTACGCCTCGGCGGGCAGGAGCTTGGGGCGGGCGACGCGGCCCGGATCACCGACGGGGCCGGTCTGGAGCTGACGGGGCTGGCCGCGTCGGAGTGCCTGGTGTGGGAGATGACGGCGGAGCCCCGTTACGGGTGAGGCGGGTGTGCGGGCACCGGGCGCCCGGTGCCCGCACCCGGTGACGCGAGGGGCGTCAGGCCGGCCGGGCCAGCTCGGTCAGCACCGCGTCGGTCAGCTTCGGCCAGACCTCGACGGCCCACGGGCCGAAGGCCCGGTCGCTCAGCGCCACACAGGCGGCCCGCGCGTCGGGGTCCACCCACAGGAACGTTCCGGACTGCCCGAAGTGCCCGAATGTGCGGGGTGAGGACAGCGCGCCGGTCCAGTGCGGCGACTTGCCGTCGCGGATCTCGAAGCCCAGCCCCCAGTCGTTGGGCTTCTGATGGCCGTAGCCCGGCAGTACACCCGTCAGACCGGGGAAGACCACCTGCGTCGCCGCCGCGAGCGTCTCGGGCGCGAGCAGTCGCGGCGCCTGGAGCTCGGCCGCGAAGCGGATCAGGTCGGCGACCGTGGAGACGCCGTCCTTGGCGGGCGAGCCGGCCAGCTCGGTCGCGGTCATGCCGAGCGGTGCGAGCACCGCCTCGTGCAGATACTGCGGGAAGGGGATGTCGGTGGCCTTGGCGATGTGGTCGCCCAGCGCCTCGAAACCGGCGTTGGAGTAGATCCTGCGGGTCCCCGGTGCGGCCATCGCCCGCTGCTCGTCGAAGGCCAGCCCCGAGGTGTGCGCGAGCAGATGGCGCACCGTGGAGCCCTCGGGCCCGGCCGGTTCGTCCAGCTCGATCGCGCCCTCCTCGATGGCCAGCAGCGCGGCGTACGCGGCCAGCAGCTTGGTCACCGACGCGAGCGCGAACCGCTGCTCCAGGGGCCCGTACGAGCCGGCCACCACCCCGTCGGCTCGTACCACGGCGGCCGCGGCGGTGGGCACCGGCCAGTTCTCGATCATCCGGAGGCTCTGCATGCGCACGAGCCTAACGGTCCCAAATTCCGGTCAAGTCTGGGTGTGATCGGCGCTTGCTTGGAGTGCGCTCCAAGTCTCTAGCGTTGAGGACGTCGAGAGGGATCCGGCGAGAGAGCCGGGCGATATCCGGCGAAACAGGGGAGACGGGGCATGACGGTGACGCAGAGCGAGCCGGTCGCGAGCGGCGCGGCCGGCGGACTGCCGACGAAGGTGCGGGACTGCGGAACCGCGCCACCCCACCCGCGCCCGGCCGGCCGGGACCAGTACACGATCAGCGAGGTGGCCGACCACACCGGGCTCAGCGCCCACACCCTGCGCTGGTACGAGCGGATCGGCCTGATGCCGCACGTGGACCGCACGCACACCGGGCAGCGCCGCTTCACCAACCGCGATCTGGACTGGCTGAGCCTGGTCACCAAGCTGCGGCTGACCGGTATGCCGGTCGCGGACATGGTCCGCTACGCCGAGCTGGTGCGGGCCGGCGAGTCCACCTTCGCCGAGCGGGAGCACCTGCTGACCGCGCACCGCGAGGACGTGCGGCAGCGGATAGCGGAGCTGCAGAGCACGCTGGACGTACTCGACTACAAGATCGATATCTATGCCGACGCCCGGCGGGCGTCCGAGAGGTTCTGAGGCCCCCATGAGCAGCAAGAAGATCGAAACGGTCGAGCTGGGCACCGGCGGTCCCCGGGTCGGGGTGCAGGGCCTCGGCTGCATGGGCATGAGCTTCGCCTACGGACCCACCGACGCCGACGAGGCGCGGGCCACGCTGGAGCGCGCGCTGGAGCTGGGCGTGACGCTCTACGACACCGCCGACATGTACGGCATGGGGGAGAACGAGAAGTTCATCGCCCCGTTCGTCCAGGCGCACCGCGACGAGATCGTGCTCGCCACCAAGTTCGCGATATCGCTCGACCCGGACGACCCGACCAAGCGGATCATCCGCAACGACCGGGCCTACATCCGCCAGTCCGTCGAGGGCAGCCTGCGGCGCCTGGGCGTGGACGAGATCGACCTGTACTACATGCACCGGCGGGATGTGCGGGTCCCCATCGAGGAGACGGTCGGCGCGATGGCCGAGCTGGTCGCCGAGGGCAAGGTCAAGCACCTCGGGCTGAGCGAGGTCACCGGCTCCGAGCTGCGCGCGGCCCAGGCCGTGCACCCGATCGCGGCGCTGCAGTCCGAGTGGTCGCTGTTCAGCCGGGACATCGAGGAGGGTGTGGTGCCGGCGGCCGCCGAGCTCGGCGTCGGCCTGGTCGCCTACTCGCCGCTCGGCCGGGGCTTCCTGACCGGTGCGTTCGTCAGCGCCGACAAGGAGCTGAGCGCGGACGACTTCCGCCGCCACCAGCCGCGGTTCACCGGCGACAACGCGGCCGCCAACGCCGCGCTGCTGGCGCCGATCCGCAAGATCGCCGAGGCTCGCGGCGCGACGCTCGGCCAGATAGCGCTGGCCTGGGTGCAGCAGCAGGCCGCGGCGCAGGGCCTGGCCGTCGTCCCGATCCCCGGCACCCGCAAGCGCATCCGCGTCGAGGAGAACACCGCCGCGACCCGCATCCAGCTGACCGAGCAGGAGCTGGCCCTGCTGGAGCCGATCGCCGCGGAGGTGGCGGGGCCGCGCTACGCGGACATGTCGTTCACGTCGGCGGGGCGGGACTAGGGGCTGCCCGAGGGGGCCCGGCCGGAATCACTCTCCGCTCGGCCCCGGCCGGAAATACCTTCCGCGCCCGCCGCGTTGTGGCCCCGCAGGGGGCGCTCGCATCCCCTAAGGGATGTGTTCGCCCACCCCCTGCGGGCCACCCCCACGACCCCCACCCCACTCACCCACCCCGCCCCCCGCCCCTACGCCACCCCCAGCGCGAAGAGCGCGAACCCGGCGGCCAGGACCCCCACGAGCGCCCGCCGGGCCCGGGTGACGCCGGTCCAGGGCGCCTCGAAGCGACGGGTCGTCCGCGCGATCAGCAGCAGGGCCGCGGCGAAGACCGGCAGCCAGGCGACCCGGGCCACGAGCCAGCCGAGCGTGTCGGGCGCGATGGTCAGCCCCGGTACCGGGCCCAGGAAGGACGCGGGCACGGCCGCCGACAGCAGCGCCGTCTGATGCCAGCACAGGATCGTCATCGCGGAGAGGTTGATGATCACCACCGGCGCCCACAGCGCCGGTCGGCGCAGGATCCGCGCGAGCCGGTCGCGGAGCAGGATCGCGGCGCCCGACTGTGCCGCGGCCAGGGCCAGGACCAGCAGCGACGGCGGATGGGAGTTCGTGCGGTCCTGACCGGGGACGCCGACCATGCTCGCGGGGTAGTCGAAGCACAGCAGCAGTACGGCAAACAGCGCGGTCCCGCCGAGCAGCAGTGCCCACGCGGCGCGTCTGCCGAGCCGCCGCTCACCCCAGCAGACCCCGAGCTGGTAGGCGAACATCCAGCCGGGGAGCAGGTTCAGCAGGCTCAGCCAGGACGGCATGTCCGGCGCGGCCGGCCCGTAGCGCAGAAAGTCCACCGCCGCCACGGCCGCCGCCAGCGGCGCCGCGGCCCAGGCGCCCGTCCGCCGTGCCGCGCGAACGCAGTACGGCGTCAGCGCGGTGATCACCGCGTAGACGCCGACGAACCACAGCGGCTGGATCACCAGCGTCGCCCCGGTCCGCAGCGTCGCCTCCGGCACGCCCAGGCCGTGCAGCAGCGGCGCCAGCGTCGCCCACATGGCCGTCACACCCAGGACCGGGCGGCCCAGCCGGACCAGCCGGCCGCGCAGCCAGCCGCCGGCGGACCCGCCCCGCGCCGTGGCGCGCCGGAAGGACAGCACCGAGGCGTAGCCGCCGACCAGGAAGAAGATGCCGAGCATCTGCAGCACCCAACTGGCGGGCGCGAGAAAGCCGAAGGAGGTCAGCGGACTGGCGTTGTGCAGCGCGCCGTCGGCGTCGAGGGTGAACCCGCCGAGCAGCCAGTGGCCGACGGGTACGGCGAGCAGCGCCAGCGCGCGCAGACCGTCGATCGCCCGGTCGCGGTCCGCCGGGGTGCGTTCCTCGATCGCGCGGACGGCCTTGCGGGCCGCGCCGCCGAGGGCTGCCGGGAATGCGGTGTCCATGAGGCGTCCTTGAGTCCGTGAACCGGTGAGGTGAGCAGCGGTGAAGGGGCCGAGGGGCGGGCGCGGCGTCAGCGCACGTCGCCGTAGCGGCCCAGCACGATGGCCGCGAAGCTCTGCAGGGAGTCGGTACCGGGCGCGAGGTAGCCGGTGTGGCCCTCGGCCCGTTCGGCGGAGACGCGGCGGGCGCCGAACGCGGGGTCGGTGGGGTCCGTGCCGTGCCCCAGGCCCAGCAGCTGCACGTGCGGGACGTCGCCGATCCAGTCCGAGGCGTCCCGCGCCGCCCACACCCGGGCCGGGCCGTGCAGTTCCGCCACGCTGTCCTGGCGCATACCGGGGGAGCCGAACACGATCAGGTCGGCTATCGGGCCGCGGCCCGGCAGCGGTGCCGCCAGCCCGCAGACCACCGAGCCGTAGCTGTGGCACAGCACGGTCGGTGCCGGGGCCTCGACGGCCGCCAGCCCGGACAGGAAGCGGGCCAGCCGCGGCGCACCGGCCTCGGCGAGCCGCCCGGTGGCGGCGTCCGGACCGAGGCCGACCGGGGTGGTGTACCCGACCCAGGCGATGACCGCGGTACGTGTGGTGGGCGCGTCGGTGGCCAGCTGCGCCCGCAGCGACCCGGCCATCCCGGTGGGCGTGCCGTACGGGTCCCGCGCGCGGTCGAACGAGGCCAGGTCGATGTCCGAGCCCGGCACGATCACCGCGGTGCGTTCGGCATGCGTCAAGTCACCGTGCACCTCGGCCACTTGGCCGCGGCCGCGCGGGTCGAAGGCGAGGATCCGGCGGCCGGGCGCGAGCAGCGCGGCGCAGCGGTCGGCCGCCTTCCGGGCCTGCCGGTGGTCCTCCAGGGTGCCGGCCGGGTCGGTGCTGCGGGCCAGCTGGCGGCTGCGTTCCGCCTTCAGGGCGAGGGAGTTGGCCTTGTACCGCAGGGCGAGGGGCGCACCGTCGAGGTTGCCCACGGTGAGCGGGTGCCGGGCGGCCAGAGCGTGCTGCTGGGTACCGGTCAGCGAGGCGAAGAAGCGGGCGATCTCGGCCGGTTGCGCGCTCGCCGGGTCCGGCAGCCGGACGCCGAGGGTGTGGTCGGCGCGCCAGGCGGCGGCGCCGGGCGCGGGGCCGGTGACGGCGGTCTGTGCGGTACCGGCCGCCCAGCCGCCGGTGCCGGCGGCCACGGCGACCGCGAGCGCGGCGCCGATGAGCGCGCGCCTGCTGCGTCGAACGGCGGTGCGCAGCACGGACATGGTGGTGTCTCCCTCTCCCGTTGGTGTGGCGGAGGGAAACGTAGGAAGCGGGTGGGTGACGCGGCGTCACACCGGGGCGCCAACTCCCGGGTGATACCGGAGTAGGGGGTGCGGGCCGCCCCTCGTCCTCGGGGAGGAGGGCGCTGTTACCGGTCCCCGGGGGCCACCAGTCCCGACTCGTACGCGAAGATCACGGCCTGTGCCCGGTCCCGCAGCTCCAACTTGGCGAGCACCCGGCCGATATGGGTCTTCACGGTCTGCTCGGCGAGGATCAGCGCATCGGCGATCTCCTGGTTCGACAGCCCCCGGGCGATCAGCTCCAGCACCTCCGTCTCCCGCGGGGTCAGGCCGTTCAGCCGGAGCGAGGAGCGGTCCTTGCGGGGCGCCGGCCGCCGGGCGAAGTCGGCGATCAGCCGCCGGGTCACGGACGGTGCCAGCAGCGCCTCACCGGCCGCCACGACCCGGACCGCGGAGATCAGATCGGCCGGCGGGGCGTCCTTGAGCAGGAACCCCGAGGCACCCGCGCGCAGCGCTTCGTAGACGTAGTCGTCGACGTCGAAGGTGGTCAGCATCAGCACCTTGGGACGGTGGGTGACGCCGATGGGCGGATCGAGCAGCCGGCGGGCCGCCTCCAGTCCGTCCATCTCCGGCATCCGGACGTCCATCAGCACCACATCGGGGTGCGTCCGGCGGCTCAGCTCCACCCCCTGCGCCCCGTCCGGCGCGTCGCCCACCACGTCGATGTCGCTCTGCGCCGCGAGCAGCGCGGCGAACCCCGCGCGCACCATGGCCTGGTCGTCGACGATGATCACGCGGGTGGTCATACGGAGTCGGCATCCTTCGTGGGGAGGGCGGTGGTCGAGGGGGGCGGCGGCGAGGAGAGCGGGAGTTGAGCGGCGACGCGGAAGCCGCCGTCGGGCAGCGGACCGGTGTCGAGCGAGCCGCCCACCAGGCGCACCCGCTCGCGCATACCGACCAGGCCGTGGCCGGTTCCGGTGGTCTCCAGCGGCTCGGACGGCGCGGACGGCGCGGAGTTGACGACCAGCAGCGTCAGCCGCGAGCCGTCCGCGGTGGTCGTCACCGACACCCGGGTCCGCGCGCCCGGGGCATGCCGCACCACATTGGCCAGCGCCTCCTGCACGATGCGGTACGCCGACAGGTCCACGGCCGGTTCGGGCGCCACCGCTTCGTCGGGCAGCGTCAACTCGACCGGCACCCCGGCCCGTACGGTCGCCTCGACCAGCTTCGGCAGCATGCCGATACCGGGCTGCGGAGCCTTCTCCGGGCCGCCCCGGCGCTCCGTCTCCTCGCTGCGCAGCACCCCGAGCAGTCGCCGCATCTCCGCCAGTGACTCCCGGGCGGTCGCCGCGATCGAGGCGAACTCCTCCTGGGCCTCCTGGGGGATGCCGCCGATGCGGTACGGGGCGCTGTCGGCCTGGACCGTGATCACCGACATGTGGTGGGCGACGACATCGTGCAGTTCACGGGCGATACGGGTGCGTTCCTCCAGCAGGGTCCGGCGGGCGCGCTCGGCCTCGCTGATGGTCTCCTGCTCGATCAACTTCCGCTGGGCGTCGCCCCGTTCCCGCAGTGTGGCGCCCATCAGCAGCATCACGCCGGTGAGTACGAACAACAGCACCCAGGTGCTCTGGCTGCCGTCGGGGGCGGTTGGCTCCAGCAGGACGCCCGCCGCCCCGGTCGTCAGCCAGACGGCGATCAGGGTGCGGCGGCGCTCGCGCAGCGACAGCGCCAGCATCAGCACGAGATAGCCGACGATCGCCGTCGGCGGCCAGGGCCAGGCGCGGCCGGTGACGCCGTCGGCGACGGCGAGGACCAGGGCGCTCACCACGTCCGCCGCGAAGATCACCCACCAGGCCTGCAGCGGTCGGCTGACCGCGAGCAGCAGCGGCACCGTCTGCGCGGTGGCGAGCGCGCCGGCCAGGCCGCTGTTCATGCCGTAGTCGTTGCCGAGGACATTGATGGTCGACGGCAGCAGCGACGCCATGAAGGCGAACGCCACGAGGTAGGGGACGCCGCGCAGCCAGCCGCTCTGGACGTTGCCGAAGAGCGGAGCGCCGGGCTCCGTGGGATTGCCGAGTTCGGTGGCGAGGACGCGCAGCGCCTGCCGCGCGGTGCGCAGTGCCCTCGTACGGAGCGGCTCGCGCTCGGCGCCGCGGGCCGGTTCGGGGGGCGGGGGCAGGGATCGTCCGTTCATCGCGGAGTCAATGTAAACGGAACGTGGCTGCCGGGGCGTCATACCGTGGTGCGGGCCTGCACCCCGTACCACGGTATGAGTCCGGTGTCCGGCACCGGCACGGGGTGCTGCCCGGAGCCGGCCGGCGGCCCTGTCTCACAGCTCCGCCAGCAGCTCGGCCTTCTTCGTGCTGAACTCGTCGTCCGTCAGCAGCCCGGCGTCGTGCAGCTCGCCGAGGTGGCGTATCCGGTCCGCGATGTCCGCCGGATCCCGGCGCGCGTCCCCGGTCCGCCGGCGCACCGGCTCGCCGTCCGGCGTCTCCTGCGCCGGGTCGGCGGCGCGTACGGCCTGCAGCACCGCGGCCGCGAACGGCAGCGACTCGTGGACGGGGCCGTACCCCAGGCCGAACACCACGGCGGCCGGGTCCTGGTCCGCCTCGCCCGCTCCCGGGTCGCGGGCCCCGCGCTCCAGCAGCCGCAGATGGCCGTTGAAGATCTCCGGCGAGCGCCACTCCACACCGGCCAGCTCGCCGACCGGGAAGGTCTGGTCGCCGCGCTTCCACTTCGCCGACGACGCCCCCGTCCAAAACCAGCGGAAGGCGACCGACCGGCCGTCGAAGGACGCCTTGCCGTCGTACGCCTTGAAGTGCAGCGGAGGCGCCGGCGCGGTCACCAGATGGCGGTCGGCGGGCTCCTTCGCGTCGGGGCTCAGCGCGGTGCGCAGCTCGTCGGCGTAGTACTCGGCGAGCGTCTCGCGCTCGGCCGGCAGCACCAGACGGTAGGGATCGGCGTCCTCTTTGAGCTGCCCGGCCGCCGCCTCCATCAGCGGATCGGCGCCGTGTCGGGGCACGGCGTGCAGCACCACCGTGCCACGTCTTCCCTCGGTCACCTCGACAGCGCTCAGCGCCTCGTACGGAATGCGTCGCTCGCCGAGCGCCTGGAACAGCTTCGGCCTGCGGATCCCCCGTTCGAAGCGGATGAGTACGGAGTCGGTGTCGAACTCCCAGACGGCGTGAAAACCGGCCAGCACATCACCCATGCGGCTCATCGTATGCGGGCGGTCGCCCGCCCGTCCCCCTTCCGCACACCTGACGCAGTCGGCGTGTCACGCCCCGCGACCGCCGGCTTCGTCTCTTGTCCCGTGGACGCCCCCGTCACGGGGGCGGTTCCCGCAGGCAGGGCCCGTCCCCGGGCGCCGGGCCCTGCCTGCGGCCGCCGGCTGTGGCGCGGTCCGGCCCTCAGACCAGATCCGTGCTGCACTGCGGATCGGCGGAGGCACAGTCCACCGAGTTGATCGCACCGACCCCGACCAGCGCGAAGTTGCGCAGGCTGCGGGTGCCGGGCGTGAAGTAGCCGGCGTGCCCGACGGCGCCGTCGGCCGACAGGATCCGCGATCCGAAGGCCGGGTCGACCGGGTCGGCGCCGTGGCCGAGCCCGCCGACCTCCAGGTACGGCACGTCCTGGATCCAGTCGTCGGAGTCCCGCATCGCCCAGACCCGGGCGTGGGTGTCCAGGCCGGCGCGGCTGCCGGCCCGCATACCGGGGCTGCCCGCCACCGCGATGTCCCCGACGTTGGCCGGCAGGTCCCGGGCGGCGACGCCGCACACCACGGAGCCGTAGCTGTGGCAGAACAGCGAGACGGAGTCGGCCGACGGCAGCGACTTCACCAGGGCGCGCAGCCGGACCGCGCCGGCTTCGGCGAGCTGCCCGGTGGCGGCCTCGACGCCCAGCCCGGACGGCGAGGTGTAGTCGGCCCAGGCGATCACGGCGGTACGCGTGTCCGGGGCGGCTTCCCGCTCGGCGCGGTAGAGGGCGTGGGCCATGCCGACGGGGGCGCTGGTCGCCCGCGCGGTGCGCTCGAAGGTCGCGAGGTTGGTGTCCACACCGGGCACCACGACCGAGACCCGCTCCGCGCGCGGGAGGTTGCCGAAGACCTCGGCGGCCCGGCCGCCGTAGGCCGGGTCGAAGGCCAGGATCTGCCGGCCGGGGCTCATCAGCGATTCGAGGCGGTGCATCAGCCGGCCCGCTTCCTGGCGGCCGACGGGCGTGAGCCGGTGGTCGGTCATGCGCTTCTTCTCGATCGCCCGGGCGTCGTCGATCGCCATCCGGTTGGCGTGGTAGCGCAGGGCGACGGGGGCGCCGCCCATGTTGCCGACGGCCAGGGGGAAGCGGGCGGCGAGCTGCTGCTGCTCGGCGCGGCCGAGGGTGGCGAAGAAGGCCCGGAGCGCGGCCGGCGAGCCGTTGGGGTCGGGCAGCGGGCGCCCGAGGAAGGTGGCGTGCTTCCAGGCGGCCTTGGCGGTGGCCAGCGGGTTGGCGTCCTCCTTGGTTCCTCTGATGGCCGTCCAGCCGGTCATGGCAAGCATCACGAACACCACCACCAAGGCGAGTGCCGCGCGCCAGGCGGTGGACTGCAGGAAACCGGAGGAGGGGCCGAGGCCCGGGAAGGAATTCACCGCGAGCCACCCTAGGAGACGCGGCAGGTCGGCTGGTCCGGCCGTGAGTGATCTCACGTTTCACGCTGGGTATTTCGACCAAAACGGACACGAGTTGTCGAAATCCGGTGCTCAGCCGTGCAGGAGCGGTCTCATGGGGAGATTAATGGGTTGCGCGGTGGCCGGCGGTGGTTACCCAGGGTTGCCGGTGCGGGCGGCGGGCCGGGGCGCCCTCAGCGGCGCGTCCGCCAGTCGTCGTCGATCGCCGGCCCGATGTGGTCCAGGTAGGACTGGGTCAGCTCACGGATGGCCGTCACGCTGCAGTCCTGGCCCTCGCCCCAGACCTTGCCCGCCACCCGCATCACTCCGCTGAACGCGGCGACCAGCACCCGCGGCCGCGGATCGGTGTCCACGTCCAGCCCCTCGCGCCGGGCGATCAGCCGCGCTATCTGCTCCTCCAGCTCGGAGGAGCGTCGCAGGTGCACGGCGACCAGCGCCGGCGTCGACTCGATCATCTGGTACGAGCGCATGTGCAACTCCACCGGGATCACCGACTCGATGGCGCTGCCGATGTCGTCCCAGGCGGCCATCACCGCGCTGCGCAGCGCGGTCAGCGGGGCCTCCGTCGCCGGCCGCGCGCCCAGCTCCTCGATGAAGCGGGCCTCGACCATCTCCGGGACGGCGAAGACGACGTCTTCCTTGTTGGCGAAGTACCGGAAGTACGTGCGCTGGGAGACGTCCACCGCCTCCGCGATCTCGTCGATCGTGGTCGCCTCGTACCCCTGCTCTGTGAACAGCTCCAGGGCCGCGCGGATCAGCGCGTCGCGGGTGCGCTGCTTCTTGCGTTCGCGCAGGCCGCCTACGGGAGCCGTCTGCGGCGTCGGGGTCGCCATCCTGCGCCGCCTTTCCGTGGAGTTCGCGCTGCTCAGATTACCTGTGAGGGAGATGACAGTTACCGACTCATGAATTGCTTTGTCAACTGTCAGTGGCTGACATTAGTGTCGTCGTATGAGTACTCAGACCCCGGTCGCCGACGCCGCGCCGGAACTTCCCGTACCGGAGCCCCCCAAGGGGCTGCGAGGCCATCCGTGGCTGACTCTTTTCTCCGTCGCCATCGGCGTGATGATGGTCGCCCTGGACGGCACGATCGTCGCGATCGCCAACCCGGCCATCAAGCAGGACCTCGGCGCCTCGCTCGCCGACGTGCAGTGGATCACCAACGGCTACATGCTCGCCCTGGCCGTCTCGTTGATCACGGCGGGCAAGCTCGGTGACCGCTTCGGCCACCGCCAGACCTTCCTGATCGGCATCCTCGGCTTCGCGGCGGCCTCCGGCGCCATCGGGTTCTCCCACGAGGTCGCCCTCGTCATCGTCTTCCGTGTGCTGCAAGGGCTGTTCGGCGCGCTGCTGATGCCCGCCGCGCTGGGACTGCTGCGCGCCACCTTCCCGGCCGAGAAACTCAACATGGCGATCGGCATCTGGGGCATGGTCATCGGCGCCTCCACCGCCGGCGGCCCGATAGTCGGCGGACTGCTGGTCGAGCACGTCAACTGGCAGTCCGTGTTCTTCATCAACGTCCCGGTCGGTGTGCTGGCCCTGGTCCTGGGCCTGGTGATCCTCAAGGACCACCGCGCCGAGAACGCCCCGCGCTCGTTCGACATCCCCGGCATCGTGCTGCTCTCCGGAGCGATGTTCTGCCTCATCTGGCCGCTGATCAAGGCGACGGAGTGGGGCTGGGGCGACATGAAGACCTGGGGCTTCCTGATCGGCGCAGTGGTCCTCTTCGCGCTGTTCGCCGTCCTGGAGACCAAGGTGCGCGAACCGCTCATCCCGCTGCGGATGTTCCGCTCGCTGCCGCTGACGGCCGGCACGGTCCTGATGGTGCTGATGGCCTTCGCCTTCATGGGCGGCCTGTTCTTCGTGACGTTCTACCTCCAGAACGTGCACGGCATGACCCCCGTGGACAGCGGCCTGCACCTCCTCCCGCTCACGGGCATGATGATCGTCGGCTCGCCGCTCGCCGGCGCGCTGATCACCAAGCTCGGCCCGCGCATCCCGCTGGTCGGCGGCATGGTCCTGACCGCCGTCGCGATGTACGGCATGTCCGGGCTGGACACCGACAGCACCACGGGCCCGATGTCCCTGTGGTTCGCCCTGCTCGGCCTGGGCCTCGCCCCGGTCATGGTCGGCGCCACCGAGGTCATCGTCGGTAACGCCCCGCTGGAGCTCTCCGGTGTCGCCGGCGGTCTCCAGCAGGCCGCGATGCAGGTCGGCGGCAGCCTCGGTACGGCCGTGCTCGGCGCGGTGATGGCCTCCCGCGTGGACAGCGAGCTGCCGGGCAACTGGCAGTCGGCCGGTCTGCCGCCGGTCCCGCCGGCCAAGGCGTCCGAGCTGTCCGACGCCGTCTCGGCCGGTATCGCACCGATCCCCAAGGGCACCCCGCCGGAGTTCGCCCAGAAGATCACCTCCGCCGCCCATGACACCTTCGTGTCCGGCATGGGCCTGGCCTTCACGGTCGCCTGCGGGGTAGCGGTCCTCGCGGCCGTCGTCGCGATCTTCACCAAGCGCGGCGCCAACGCCGAGGCGGGCGCCGGCGTCGGCCACATCTGACCGGTTTCCCTGCCACGTCGCCGCGGCGCGCGGCCCGCCCCGAAGACGC